>CAOKIL010000012.1 GCA_948468535.1 uncultured Eubacteriales bacterium | reverse complement strand
CTCAGTTGGTAGAGCATGCGGCTGTTAACCGCAGGGTCGTTGGTTCGAGTCCAACTGGAGGAGCCAACATAGTGATTAGGAATTAGAGTATAGGGATTACGCAGAATTATTTTTTTGCCCCTAACTTTAATTCTTGCCCACGTGTTTTATTGGTTTTTAACAAATCAAAGTCGTGTGCTTTGATTTGAGAGGAGGAGCAACGTAGCGAGCGAATATATCATTTGCAAGCAAATGATATGAAGCATAGCGAAGTTTGTGACGACGCGGTCCCGTGGTCAAGAGGTTAAGACACCGCCCTTTCACGGCGGTAACAGGGGTTCAATTCCCCTCGGGATCACCATATTGCGACAAGCCGTTTGGCTTGTCGCTTTTTATTTAGTATTTTCAGGAACTCTAAAAAATTTTGAAACAGTATATACTGATTGGGATAATGACAAGCTTATAGGGCTTATATGTGCGATGGATGATGGAATAATGACAGCATACATTCATTATCTTTTAGTAAATCCCGATTATCAAAATATGGGGATAGGAAAATAGCTTGTGGATAAGATGAAAATTAAGTATAAGAACTATTTGAGAATAGTTATCGTTGCTTATAAGGCTGCAATTTTAAATCGCTAAATTTAAAAAATTAAATAACAAAAAGGACGCTCATGAAAACGTCCTTTTTGTTGGTGAGATTGAGCCATTGAAATGACAGAGAAATGCCCTTTATTGAATGTTATGATCAAAATTTTCCTTTACAAATACAAAGAAGTGTGTTATATTATATTTGCTACATAAGTTAATAAAAATCTTTAGAATAAGTGTGAATGTGTTATTTTTTGATAAAAACGCATACTCCTTTTTCTCATGCTTATTCGTAAGATTTTGAAAACTTGTGTAGCAACAATAATTAAAGTAAAATTTTGTATTCCTTGTTAAATATTTTGATGTGGCAAAAAGTACCTGTCTCCAAAAACGGGTTCTAAAAAATAAATGGAGAGCAATCGCTCTCCATTTATTTTTTTACGCCAAGGCATCAGCCAATGCTTTAAGCTGCTCGAGTGTTTCGGGCTTAACTGCTGATTTTATTGTAACCATAGGTTCTACGATTTCGATGTCTTTCATTGCTTCAAATTCTGCTTTCAGCTTTTTGCCTGCCATCGGCGCCCATGAGCCGTTTTCAATGATACCGACTTTACGGTTTCTGTATGTTTTGGCTTTAAGATGTTCGATAAACTCGTGCGCTGCTGTGAATATTCCGCCGTCGTATGTCGGTGAGGCAACGACAAGTCTGTCGTATCTGAAAGCATCCTCAACACATTCTGCCCAGTCGTCACGTGACAAATCTGCGATAGCAGACTTTATGCCCTTTTCTTTAAGCATATCTTCAAGGGCTTCTGCCGCCTGCTTGGTGTTTCCATATACTGATGCGTACGCGATAAATACTCCTTCGCTTTCCGGCTTATAACTGCTCCATGTATCGTAAAGACCGATGTAGTGCCCTAAATCTTCTTTGAGAATTGGTCCGTGCAGAGGGCAGATTATTTCTATATCAAGTCCGGCAGCTTTTTTTAGCAGAGCCTGAACCTGAGAGCCGTACTTACCTACTATGTTAAAGTAATAGCGGCGTGCTTCGCAATCCCAATCTTCATTTGTGTCAAGTGTGCCGAATTTTCCGAATCCGTCAGCCGAGAATAAAACTTTTTCTGAGCTTTCATATGTCACCATAACTTCAGGCCAGTGAACCATTGGCGCCATAACAAATGTAAGAGTGTGCGATCCGAGTTCAAGTGTATCGCCTTCTGCAACAGTTACTTTTCTGTCACATAAGTCAACATCAAAGAATTGATTTATCATAGCAAATGTTTTGGTGTTGCCGACTACTTTGATGTCAGGGTATTTTTCAGCAAGAACCTGAATGCTTGCTGCGTGGTCGGGTTCCATATGCTGAACTATTAGATAGTCAGGTGTTCTGCCTCCGAGAACTTCGTTTATATTAGTAAGCCATTCTGTGCAGGCTCTCTTGTCGACAGTGTCCATTACTGCAATTTTGTCATCCATAATAACATATGAGTTATATGCAACGCCGTTCGGCACTGTATACTGACCTTCAAACAAGTCAAGGTCATAGTCGTTAACACCGACATATTTAATCGAATCTGTAACTTTAATATCGCTGTATTTCATCTGTTGTCCTCCTAAAGTAAAAATATATTTTTATTATAATCATGTCTGTTTTAGTCGTCAATAGTTTTTGGAAAATTATTCTAAATTTATATCGTGTATTATTCTGTACTCATTCTGTAACCTGCACCCCAAACGGTTTCTATATAGGTATTGCCGTCTATGCCTTCGATTTTCTCACGTATGCGTTGTATGTGTACAGTGACAGTCGAAGAATCGCCAATCGCATCCATTCCCCAAACACGGTCAAACAGATGCTCTTTATTAAACACTATATTCGGGTTCTCTGCCAGGAACAGCAGAAGTTCGTATTCTTTGACAGGCATGGGTATCTCTTTGCTGCCTATATAAACCCTATGCGAATCCTTATTGATTTTAAGTCCGCGGTTTTTGATTATTATTTGATTCTTCTCTTGTACAGATTCAGTTAGTGAAAGATAACGCATTATATGTCCGTTGACCCTTGCAACCATTTCGGATATAGAATACGGCTTTGTTATATAGTCGTCAGCTCCTACGCTGAACGCCCGTATTATGTCTGATTCGCTGTTTTGTGAGGAGATAAAGATAACAGGCAGTTTTTTCTTTTGCCGGATTTTACTGCATAGATAATATCCATCGCGTATCGGAAGCTTAGCTTCAAGAATAACCCCTGCATATTCGTTGCTGTTCATTAGCATGTCCAGTCCTGCTGCGTCATCGTCAGTTATATCGCATATATATTTATATGACATTAGGCAGTCGCATGTGAGCTGTGCTGTTTCTTTGTCAGGGTCAATAATCAATAGTTTCATATATAATTCACTCGTTTTAAAAAATTATTTGTCTTTGGGATTTATATTGTCAGTTTCGTGTTTAACTTCAGCTTCATCATCAATACTATTTGTCTTGTTCTCTCTGTATTCCATAAAATCAATAATCATGTTTCTGAACAGCGCCATGAAAGGGATTGCGAGAAAGAATCCAAGTATGCCGAAAAGACCGCTGCCCAAAAGCGCGCCGAAGATTACCCAGAATGGCTTGATTTGAAGCGAACCCGAAAGCAGTCTCGGCTGAATAAAGTTAGCGTCAAGCTGCTGAAGGACAATCATTGAAACAACAGCGATTATTGCCAATGTCAGCGAACCGGTGAACACCGTGATTACACCGGCAATAATTGTAGCAGTGATTGCGCCAAAGTACGGTATGAGATTAAACAATCCTGTCATAAGTGCAAGCAGCGGGGCATACTTTACACCCTCAATGGAGAGGATAATGAATGACGCGATAAATATAATTATTGCGTCAACCAACATGCAGTATATATACTTGTTGGCAAAATCGTTTATCATTCTGACATAGCGTGCCAGAAAAGAACGTGCTTTCGGGTTTATCAAACTGCGCGAAAGCCGTATCGCGCTTGTTTTGAGGTTTGTACGATCGATAAGGACATAAACCGAAATAATTATTCCCATAAAGCTTTTGAATACGTTAGAACCTACGGTTATAACGCCTTGAGCGTACTTGTTAACATTATCAAAATTGAAGTATGTTATCAGTTTTTGAACAGAGAAATACTCGTTTTCAAAAATCTTTTGTATGGTGTCGTCACCGAGAGTTATACCCAGATTCAGCGAGTTGAACCAATGCACAAAATCATTGATTAATGAAGGAAGCTGATTATAAAAATCCGTTAAACTTGATATAATTGCAGGAACGATAGCAACAAGCGCAAGTATTATAGCCGCAAAGAATATAACATAAATTGCAGCGGCAGCAAGCGCACGGCGATGCTTAACCAAAAACGGATGGTTGCTTTTGGCAAGGAGTTTTTCTATAAACCTGCACGGCTGGAGCAGAATATACGCAATGACAAAGCCGATAAAGAACGGACTCAATACTTTGAGTATATACGCAAAATAATCAAGAATATGACCTATATTATCAAATGTCTTGTATACCGCAATGACAGCCACGGCAAAAATAAATAATCCTATATATTTTGATAATTCTTTGAGTCTTTCCATAATTGTTAATCTCTCCAAAATCAATATATTAAATGTATAATACCATATATTAACAACAAAATCAATCAAAAATGTTCTCGTTTTTTCACTTTATATTTAAAGAGCCGAGGAAGTGACCTCGGCTCTTGGATTGTTGAAAAACTAAATTTTTTATATGCTGCGTGCGGCACTTGCTTGTGTTACTTTGTATCATGCCGGAAAAAGTTTTTATACTAAACCCGGACAGGATTTTACCTTCTGCCAGATCATAATGTTCAGCAGGGAACCTAAAATTCTCCTGTCTGTAATCTTTGTGCATTTACTGCATTCTTTATTGTTATTTCTTACTTCCATCGATTCCCCAATTACTATTGTATTATCGTCCGGTAACTGGATTCTTAACATATATATACTTTGATTAATTTTTATTGAGATGTTATAACAATCTGTATCCGAATCATATTCCGCCTCTTTGATAAATGTGTTTTTTACTGTTTTTAAGTTGTTTATCTTTAATCTTCTTGTAGTCATAATGATTTTCCTTTCAGTTTTAAAATATTTTATAACAACTGCTTGAAAAACCTTTGCACAAGTGGTATAATAGATTTTGCGCTCTTGTTTATTCAAGCAGTTGCGCTATGTTGGAAGCAGTATAGTCTTTTGCGGAGATTACTGCTTCCTGTTTTTTGTTTTGAGGTTAAGCATATAATTCACTCCTTTCTGAATTTAACCTCAAACTAAAAATGCGCCAGCTCGTCGGAGCAAACTACGCTATGCTTCATGTCATTTGTATACAAATAACATATCCGCTCACTCCGTTGCTCCTCCTCTCAAATTGAAACGCACTGTTTCAATTTGTTTTAAAACCTTTTGTACAGCTTTTTTCCATGAAAAAAAGCTGCCGTCTCAAAAACGCAGCCTTGGTTAAATGCTGCAACACATCTCATAACATTCATTCAAAAGTATGACAAACCAAAGTCTACGTTTTTTACATTCGTAAACTTTTGAATGGATGTATTCAGATATGTTGCAAACATACTATATCATACTTTTTTGAATTTGTAAAGGAAAATATTTGAATTTTCACCATAGTTTACGGTGTTTAAGGTGAAGTACACCAAAAATTTAAAAAATTTAAGAATTTTCTGTAAAAACATTTGAAATTTTTGAAATAATGTGTTATACTTTATAAGGTTATAGACATGCGCTGCTTTTTCGGCGGATTTTAATCAATAATTTAACTACAGCAAAAAATATTAAAATATATTCAAATATATTTAAGGAGGACAAAACGAAAATGGCTAAGTTTAAGACTATGGACGGTAACTGCGCTGCTGCACACGTTGCTTATGCGTTTACAGAAGTTGCAGCTATCTATCCTATCACTCCTTCTTCACCAATGGCTGAGTACGTTGATGAATGGAGTGCAAAGGGTCAGAAGAACATCTTTGGCGAAACAGTAGAAATGGTAGAAATGCAGTCTGAGGCAGGTGCGGCAGGCGCTGTACACGGTTCGCTTCAGGCAGGTGCGCTGACTACCACATTCACTGCTTCGCAGGGTCTGCTTCTTATGATTCCGAATATGTATAAGATTGCCGGCGAACTTCTGCCGACAGTATTCCACGTTAGCGCCAGAGCCCTTGCTGCTCACGCTCTTAACATTTTTGGCGATCACCAGGATGTTATGGCTTGCCGTCAGACAGGCTTCGCTATGCTGGCGTCTAACAGCGTTCAGGAGGTTATGGATCTCGCAGGCGTTGCTCACCTTGCTTCTATCAAGGGCAGAGTTCCGTTCCTGCACTTCTTCGATGGTTTCAGAACTTCACATGAAATTCAGAAGATTGAAGTTATGGACTATGAAGAACTCAAAAAGCTCGTTGACTGGGATGCTCTCAAGGCATTTAAGGACAACGCGCTTAATCCTGAGCATCCTGTCCTCAGAGGTACAGCCCAGAACGGCGATATTTACTTCCAGGGCAGAGAGGCGTCCAACAAGTTCTATGACGCTATCCCGGATATCGTTAATGACTATATGATTGAGATTTCAAAGATTACCGGCAGAGATTACAAGCCGTTTAACTACTACGGCGCTCCTGATGCGACAAGAGTTATCGTTGCTATGGGCAGTGTTTGTGAAGCTGCTGAAGAAACTGTTGATTACCTCAACGCTAAGGGCGAAAAGGTTGGTGTTCTTGAAGTTCACCTTTACAGACCTTTCTCACCAAAATACTTCTTCAATGTAATTCCTAAGACAGTTGAAAAGATTGCTGTTCTTGACAGAACAAAGGAGCCGGGTTCACTCGGCGAGCCGCTGTTCCTTGATATCTGCAACGTATATAAGGACTGCGCTAACGCTCCGAAGATTGTCGGCGGACGTTTCGGTCTTGGTTCAAAAGATACAACACCTACACAGATTGTTGCCGTATTCAATAACCTTAAAGCTGATGAGCCTAAGACAAACTTCACAATCGGTATCGTTGACGACGTTACTAACCTTTCACTTCCGCTCGGAGATACAGTTGACTGCGCTCCTGAAGGCACAACATGCTGTAAGTTCTGGGGCTTTGGTTCAGACGGTACAGTCGGCGCTAACAAAGACGCTATCAAGATTATCGGTGATAATACAGATTTGTATGCTCAGGCTTACTTTGACTATGACTCAAAGAAGTCGGGCGGTGTAACAATGTCTCACTTGAGATTTGGTAAGGCTCCGATTAAGTCTACATATTTGCTGGATTCAGCTGATTATATTGCATGTCACAAGCCGGCTTATGTTCATCAGTATGATATTCTTGACGGTTTGAAGAAGGGCGGCAAGTTCTTGCTTAACTGTGTATGGTCAGATGAAGAACTCGATAAGAATCTCCCGGCAAACGTAAAGAGATATATTGCTGAAAACGATATTGAATTCTATACAATCAACGCTGTTGACGTTGCTGTAAAGGTTGGTCTTGGACCTACCAGAATCAACATGGTAACACAGAGTGCATTCTTCAAGCTTTCAGAGGTTATTCCGTTTGATGAAGCTGTTGGCTATATCAAGGACGCTATCAAGAAGACCTATGGCAAGAAGGGTGACGAAATCGTTAAGATGAACTGTGATGCAGTTGACGGCGCAATTGCCGCGCTTCATAAGGTTGACGTTCCGGCATCATGGAAAGACGCAGTTGACGAGCCTGTTAAGGACGCAGGCAAGCCGAAGTTCATCACAGATATCGTTGAGCCTGTTAACGCACAGCGCGGTAATAAGCTCCCGGTTAGCACATTCGTTGGTATCGAGGACGGTACATTCGAGACAGGTACATCACGCTACGAGAAGCGCGGTGTTGCAGTTATGGTTCCTGAGTGGAAGATTGAAAACTGTATCCAGTGTAACCAGTGTTCGGCTGTATGTCCGCATGCTTCTATCCGTCCTGTTCTTTTGAACGATGAAGAAGTTAAGAATGCTCCGAAGGGCTTTGAAACAAAAGATGCTATGGGTCCTGAACTCAAGGGTCTCCAGTTCAAGATTCAGGTTGCACCTCTTGACTGTCTCGGCTGCGGAGTTTGTGCTAACGTATGTCCTGCAAAGGAAAAGGCTCTCGTTATGAAGCCAATCGACGATGTTGCTCCGGCAGAAGAGCCGAACTGGGAATACGCTATGTCAGTTTCAAACAAGGCTGACTTGGTTGACACATCAAAGAGCATTAAGAACTCACAGTTTGCTATGCCTTATCTCGAGTTCTCGGGCGCATGTGCAGGCTGCGGTGAGACACCTTATATCAAGCTTATCACTCAGTTATTCGGTGACAGAATGATGGTTGCAAACGCTACAGGATGTACATCAATCTGGGGCGGTTCTGCTCCTTCAATGCCGTACTGCAAGGATGAGAACGGCAGAGGTCCGGCTTGGGCTAACTCACTCTTTGAGGATAACGCTGAGTTCGGTCTCGGTATGGTTACAGCTAACAAGAAGATCAGAGAGACTCTCGTTAGCCGCATGAACGAGGCTATGGACGCTGTTTCACCTGAACTTCAGGCTGCATTTAAAGAATGGATTGAAGGCAAGGACGATGCAGACGCTTCAAAGGCTGCTGCGCGTAAGATAGAAGCTCTTATCAAAGACGCTGATAAGTCAAATGCCGCGGTTAAGGAAATCGCTGACAGAACAGACTTTCTCGTTAAGCGTTCACAGTGGGTATTCGGCGGTGACGGCTGGGCATACGATATCGGTTACGGCGGTCTTGACCATGTAATCGCATCTGACCAGGATATCAACATCTTTGTTGTTGATACAGAGGTTTACTCAAACACAGGCGGTCAGGCTTCAAAGGCTACACCTACTGCTGCAATTGCTAAGTTTGCCGCTGCAGGTAAGAGAGTTAAGAAGAAAGACCTCGGTATGATTGCTACAACATACGGTTATGTATATGTTGCTCAGATTGCTCTTGGCGCAAATATGCAGCAGGCACTCAAAGCAATTAAAGAAGCTGAAGCTTATCCGGGTCCGTCACTTATCATTGCTTATGCTCCGTGTATCAACCACGGTATTAAGGCAAGAGGCGGTATGGGTAACTCAATCGCAGAGGAGAAGAAGGCTGTTGAAGCAGGTTACTGGCACCTCTGGAGATACAACCCGGCAGCACCGGAAGGTACAAATCCGTTCACATTGGATTCAAAGGCTCCGACAGGAAGCATCCAGGAATTCATGAAGGGCGAGAACAGATACCTCCAGCTCCTAAGAGCATTCCCGGACGAGGCACAAGGCTTGTTTGACAAGGCTGAAAAAGACCTCACAGAGAGATACAATGTATACCTCAGAAAAGCCGCTGAAAAGTTTGGCGAATAATTCTTTTGAATAAAATACAAGGGCGGTCGCAATCGCGACCGCCCTTGACTTTTTAGGTACAATGTGATGTCATTTAATTTTTTCAATCTCCATTACAATTAATGTTTTTTCAAGCTTGTCTTTAATCTTATAATTAATTTTAAGTTGGCTGTGACCGCAAAATGTAACTGTCATAATATCACCTTTATATATTTTTATTTTATGGCTGGCAGTTTCCGCAAGGCGTATAATTTTCTCGGATTGCTTCCTCGCGGCTTGAAAACTTAATTTGATTTCGATATTCCGGAAGCATCCGGCAGTTGTATCTGTGAAAAATCTTTGACCTTTTGTTACCGATATATATTATGGCATGGGGCTTTTCTGTTGGCGTTGCTGTCTCCTGAGATATTTCAGGAGTTGCCTGAATCTAGTTTGATTCTGATCTATTGGCACAGCTTGATAGCAAACATACCAATATTAATATAGATGTAATTAATGATTTTTGTAATTTAAATTTCATTGTGTATTCATCTCTTTTAAGTTTAATATAAAATAAAAAATGCGTAGTCTTAAAACAAGACTACGCACAAAAAATTACATACCCTTGTTTGTTGTCACACATTTTCCAATATTCATAGCTATAGCCTAAAGTATAATGAAATAAGAGTATGCATTTTTATCATGAGATAAAAATGTATACTTTAAGCTATATAAATATTAAGAAAATGTTTAAAAATGTGACAATTACAGTTTAACATATTTGCATATATTCGTCAAGAAAATTATTACAGAACAATAAATAATTGAGTTTAAAATATTTGATTTTAAGTCATACAACCGTAGGGGCAGATATCATCTGCCCGTTTTGATACGTCTTTTAAACCCGCGGGCGGATACTATCCGCCCGCCTACGGTTTATCGTTCGTTTTATATGGTGCAGGACTAATTATTGTTTAAATTGGCATACTCAAACTAACAGTTGTATTAAAATTAGTGAAGTCAATAAATTACTTAGTTGTGCTATACCGTTTCTTTCCGCAAGGAGGAAAGAAATGGTTTAATAAAAAACAAAACTGTTGACAAATAATATAAAAAGAGATATAATAACAATAGAAAATGAAGCTCTTAGTCAAAGATTGCTACGCAACTTTGAAAGGTAGCTTTGAATCCGCAAGCATAGCTTGCTTATTTAAAAAGGCAAGACTTCAGACGGTTATGCCAAAGAATAAAGTTGGAAAATAACTCTACCTTTTAGCTCTGGGGAGAGTTATTTTTTATGGTAATTACTAATAAAAGTAATAGAATCATAAAAATTATGTATTCATGTTCCATAAGCCACACCTCCTTTCATGGGAGATGACGGCATAACCGCCCAGTTCATCGGAACAAGTTTCGCTTGTTCCGATTTTTTTATTTCATAAAAAAATCAGTCGCCCGCTGCACTGTTCCTCCTCTCAAATCAAAACGCACGGTTTTGATTTGTTGCGAGAGATTTAACTGTTTTCTGTCTTACCTTAATCTAGCGGAATACTCCGCAATTTTTATTATGTCCTATAAAAAGACAATATTTGTAACAATAATGATAAATAAACTTTATTTAAAAGTTTGATTTAAAATTTTCTCCCCTACGTTTTGTCGCTTATTTTACATTATGTTGAACTATCCTTGCTCTGCCGTGAATAAAAAGTCTATTCGCTAATTTCTAATCGATACGTTACATTAATGAAAGATTCGCAATAGGGTGAGAAGAAATTTACGGTAGTTTATGATATAATTATAATGCAACATGAAAAATATTATTAAAAATGCTGTTGTGTTTAATGTTAAATTATGATATAATAATTACAACAAACAAAAGGAGGGTTTATTATGCCAAATATCAGACCTGTTTCAGATTTAAGAAATTATACAGATGTTTTAAAGGACATTACTATTGATTCACCGGTGTTTTTAACAAAAAACGGCAGGGGAAGGTATGCTATTGTTGATATGGAGGATTATGAAAGAACTCGCGCGATTATAAAACTTATGTCTAAGCTGTCAGAGTCAGAACAAATTACAAAAAATGAAGGCTGGATTGACGGTGATGATGTAATGGGTATTTTGGGGGTTGAGTAATGGTGAAAATAAAAATTTCTCCATTAGCCGTAACTGATTTGAAGGAGATAAACAGCTATATTAGTGAAGAATTAAGTAATCCTATGGCAGCAAACAGGATAATTAAAAAAATGTCCATGATTATACATTACTTGAAGCGTCGCCTGAAATGGGTTCATTACTTTCTGCTAAAATCAATATAAAAACAGACTATCGTTATTTAGTTAGTGGAAAATATATAATATTCTATAAAACGGATAATGAATATATATACATATATCGTATTCTTCACGGGTCGAGAGATTATAGTAATATTCTTTTTAACGATGAAATAAATCAGTAATTTTTTACATCTCATATGGAACTTATTTAGTATCAAACACGTCTATTATATATATTATAAAATTTAACCGGTCTTAGATAAATCCCATATATTACTATGTTTCTTTTTGCTTACATATTGCCGGCAGCTATTGACTATTTTAAAATTATGTGCTAAAACTAAATTTGAATATAATTAAAACATTATATAAAGGTATGGAGGAGAAAATATGAGATACTTAAAAGATATTGCCGTTTCACTCGTTATTGCAATGATTGTTTCGGTATTGCCAATGACTGCAATAGCAGTTGATAATCAAGGTTCGGTTTCGCAGGCAGAAGCAGAATCACCGTCAGCGCCGACATCAGACCCAAATCCTGATGCCTCAGCAGAACCGTCACCGGATGCATCGGCAGACCCGGAATCAACAGAGGCGCCGACCGAAGCACCGACGGACAAGCCGGAGCAAACACCGGACAGCAGCGCTGCGCCGGAGCCTGAAGCATCAGCGACTCCGACTTCCAAGCCAAACGGCAAGTACAGCGTTACTGTTGCAGAGATGGCTAATGCAAATATAGCCGTTACACCAAAATCAGCAAGCGCAGGAACAAGAGTTTCAGTTAACGGAACAACCGACCGCGGCTATAGGTTTTCAAAAGTATATTACGAATACACAGAAAACGATGCAAAGAACGAAAAGACTATCAGCAGCAAAAGCAGTCATTCAGTTGATGCAGCTTTTGTAATGCCGTCATCAGATGTAACCGTATATTCTGAAGTTAAAGAACTCTCTGCCGGAGAAGTTGCAGAGGATGCGGACGACCAAATTGATGAAGTTACTGAACTAAACAGCAGTTATACATCTGCTTATATAAATAATTCATCTGATTATAGTTCAAGTGACATAAGCAGCATGAGGAAGTATATAAATTCAGCAAAAAGCTTGATTGCTGATTTGAGAAAAGCAAATGAAGAACTCAAAGATGCAATCAGCACAAGCGATTTGACAAAGACACTTAAAGATGATGTAATTGACATACAGACTGAACTTGACGAAGTAACAGATGATATGAAAGACCTTGCCGCAGAAATGGGCGGTGAAGCTGTAGATTCATTTGATATGTCAATCACGGTTACAAAGGGCGGCAGAGTTAATGTATCAGGCTTGGTGTCAGAAACTGTAAACGCATCAAGCGTGAAGAAGAATGTTGAGATTGAGGATATTCATCCGGACGGCTCATCACTTTCCTTCACTATTACAGCTACATCGGGCTACAGCCTTTCTACTTTTAAGATTAACGGTAAGTCAATAAGTGTTACAGGCAATAAAGTGACGATTAAAGCGTCTGCAATCGGTAACTATGTGAAGAACGGATACATGGATGTTGTTGCAAACTTTACTTATTCAGGTTATAGCAACGGCGGCAGTAACGGCGGTTACGGCGGCGGAATTACTGCCGGAGGCAATAACGGCAGCAATAACATAATCAACAATGGTTCTTCTGCCGATCCGACCCCGACAGCAGCTCCTGTTATCGGCGGATATACTGATATCGCTGACGTAGACTGGGCTGCAGACGCAATTGTGACACTCAGCAGCCTTGGTATAGTAAACGGTATGGGCGATGGTTTGTTCAGTCCGAGAGCGACAGTGACGCGCGAACAGTTTGCAAAAATGATAGTCGGAGTAATGGGATATGCGGTTGACAATGCGGCTGTTACAGACTTCACTGATGCTAACGGAGCGTGGTACACGCCGTATATTGCAGCAGCCGTGAGCAACGGAATTGTAACAGGCCGTGACAACGGTACATTTGGTGTAGGCGATAACATCACGCGTCAGGATATGGCGGTTATTATTTACAGAGCGCTTGGCTCAAATGCGTCAGAAGTTCATCAGTTTACGGATTCGGACATGATTTCGGACTATGCAATTGAAGCAGTATCAGCGCTCTATAATATGGGAGTTATAAGCGGATATACTGACGGAACTTTTGCGCCGGGTTCAAACGCATCAAGAGCCGAGGCGGCAAAAATGCTGCACAGTGTTTATGAAATCATACATTCGGGGAACTAAACCAGATAAGAGAAGTGAATAGATTTGCGAAAACATTTTTTTATAATTTTCTGTACTATAGCAATATGTGCAATTAGTGTTCTTTCTATGCCGTTTAGTGTATACGCGTACGTTGATGATAGTCAGATGCGCCCTATAACCGAAGCGTTTGGCGAGATTGGCGCAACTGTTGAGTATAAGTACCCGGAGGACACACTAACGGTTAAGAAAGACGGACAGACTGCGGTCATGAAGCTCAGAAGCCGTTTGCTGTATCGTGATGGAAAGTCATATCAGCTTGACCGTGAAGTTGCCGTGTACAACGACAGGGCATATGTATCGCCTGACGCGGTGACAAAATCATTTGGCGCATTGCCGGAAAGAGTGGTTGACCCGAACAAGCCCATGGTTTGCTTGACGTTTGATGACGGACCGTATTCGCCGGTTACGGATTCTATACTTGATGTGCTTGAAGCCTATAACTCAAAGGCGACGTTTTTTGTGACAGGTAATATGATTTGGCAGTACCCGGAAACATACAAGCGCACATATGAGCTTGGCATGGGTCTCGGTAGCCACACATACTATCATCCGCATCTGCCGCTTTGTACATGGGACCAGATTGTGAGCGAGCTTGACATGACAAATCAAGTTTCAGAGGCGGTTATTGGTACCGGCTTGGGAATGTTACGTCCGCCGCACGGTGAATCAAACGATATGGTGAGATATGCAGCAGGCGTTCCGATAATCAAATGGAATGTCGATACCCTTGACTGGCTGTACCTGAACTGTGACACTATATATCACAGAGCAGTGGATAATATAAGCGACGGCGACATTGTGCTTATGCACGATTTGCTTGATGTGACTAATCAGGCAGTGTGGATTATGGTACCTGCATTGCTTGAACAAGGCTATCAGCTTGTAACAGTGCCGGAGATGATTACGGCAAAGGGCTGGACGCTTGATGCAGGTGTTGAGTATTATTGCGTAAAACCATAGGATTAGAATTGAGGTATATCATGAAGAATAATACAGATGACATATTATACGGCAGAAATCCGGTAATAGAGGCGCTTGAACACAACCGACCGATAAATAAGATTTATATTCAGGAAAAACTGAATCATCCCTTGATAGGCAAGATAAGAAATCTTGCCAAAGACCGCGGTGTACATTATCAGTTTACTGCAAAGCGGAATCTTGACCAAATGTGCGGCGGAGAAAATCATCAGGGTGTTATTGCAGCAGCGGCAGCGCATGAGTATGCCTCGGTTGAGGATATATTGAAACTGGCTGAAGAACGGGGCGAGGCTCCGTTCGTTGTCATCTGTGAAGGACTGACCGATCCGCATAATTTGGGAAGCATTATAAGAACAGCAAACGCAGCCGGCGCACATGGGGTTATTATACCAAAGAACCGCAGTGCGGCGCTGAACTCGACTGTTGCAAAGGTCAGCGCCGGAGCGGTTGAGTATACCTGTGTGGCTAAGGTCGCGAATATAGCCCAAACGCTCGAAAAACTCAAAAAGTTAGGAATGTGGATTGTCGGGACTGATTTATCGGGAACACAGGAACACTATGAATGTGACCTTAAAGGTTCGATTGGTATTGTTATAGGAAGCGAAGGCAGCGGTATGAGCCGTTTGGTTCGTGATAACTGTGACTTTTTGGTTAAGATACCGATGCTTGGTGAGATTGAATCGCTTAACGCATCTGTTGCCGCAGGTGTTTTGCTGTATGAAGCGGTCAGACAGAGGAGAAGCAAATAATTTTTACGGAGGACAAAATATGAGAGTTCTTGCCGTTGGAGATATAGTCGGCATACCCGGAAGAGAATATATATATAATAACTTGAATAGAATCAGAAGTAAGTATAATATCGACTTTGTTGTTGCAAACGGCGAGAATTCTGCATCATCAAACGGAATCACGCCTGAGATTGCCGGAATGCTAGTAGAGCGCGGAGTTGACGTTATAACAATGGGAAACCATACATTCGGCACCAAAACCGCAGGCAAGGCTCTGGAGGAGAATCCGCGGCTGATACGCCCTCTTAATTATCCTCCCGAATTTGAAGGACGCGGCTGGGTGATTCAGGACTTGGGCTTTGCGTCTGTTGCGGTGATTAACCTTATCGGCAGAGTGAATATGTCTCCTGCCGACTGTCCGTTCAGAGCGGTTGAGAAAGCTCTTGCAGAGATAGACGCTGATGTTGTTATTGTTGATATTCATGCAGAGGCGACAAGCGAACGAATTGCAATGGCAAATTTCCTTGACGGAAAAGTTCAGGCGGTTTTTGGCACACATACGCATGTCCAGACAGCAGATGAGCAGATTCTTCCAAACGGAACCGGCTTTATTTCAGATGTTGGCATGACGGGGATTATGGACTCGGTATTGGGGGTTAAAAAAGAAATAATAATAGACTTTTTTTATAACCCCGGCAAGCATTTTCGGTTTGAAAAGGCGGATGAAGGCGATGTTTGGTTTAACGGCTGTATCTTTGATATAGACGACAAAACCAAAAAGGTTACTGCGGTTGAACGTCTGCGGTTCAGCCGTATTGATGATTAATATTGATTATGGTGACAGAATATGAACAGTAACTTTATAGAAGTAAATCATGATAACAGGAGTTATCTGTGTCTGAAAAGGCTGAGTGAGCTCGGAATAAAAAACGGCTTCACACGCCGCAGCGGTGGTGTCAGCCATGGTAAGATAGAAGGATTAAACTTTGGCTTCCGCGTTGGCGATAATCCCGATGCTGTGCGACAGAATTATGAGCTTCTTGCCAATGACATTGGGTTTGATGTCAGCCGTATAGTCTGCGCCAGACAGCAGCATACGGATAATATACGGATAGTGACAGAAGCGGACTGCGGCAAGGGCGTTATTGTTGTTGACAGCGATATTTGTGATACAGACGGTCTTATAACAAACATTTCTGATATTCCGCTTGTGGTATTTACGGCAGACTGTGTGCCGCTGCTCTTTTGTGACCCGGTTAACAGGGTAGTTGCCGCCACTCATGCGGGATGGCGCGGAACAGCGCAGAAGATAGGAAAAAAGACGGTACAGTTGATGAAGTCTGAGTTCGGCTGTAAGCCGCAGAATATTATTGCCGCCATAGGACCGAGTATAGGCGCGTGCTGTTTTGAGGTGGACCGTGATACGGCTGAAAATTTTGATAAAAAGTATAATATACCAAAGCTAAACGGCAAATTCCACGTCGATTTGTGGGCGGTCAACAAGGACGATATGATTGACGAAGGGATAAACCCTGAAAATATTTATGTGTCGGATGAATGTACAATTTGTAATTCAGATAAGTATTATTCATATCGTACGCATAAAGAACACACAGGGCGTCAGGTTGCGGTTATATCGCTATGACTTTAGTTTCAGAAAAAGCTCATATGCGTCGTTTTTGGACATATTGGTTTTTTCTGACACCAGTTTGACAATTTCTTTGCCTTTAAGCCCCTGACGTATGTATTCTTTAATCAATTCATCGGCATCGGGAAGTTCCTCCTGATGTCTTTTTTGTACAGTTTCAGCATCGGCGCCTGAGATTATCAGGACAAACTCGCCCTTTGGCGGGGTTTGTTCAAAGTGTACCGCTGCGCCGTCTATGGTTGTGTGCAGGTATTCTTCATACTTTTTTGTCAGTTCGCGTGCCAGAACGATTTTTCTGTCGCCTCCGAATACCTCCGCCATGTCGCTTAGTGTGTATTTGAGCTTGTGCGGCGCTTCATAAAATATCATGGTTCGAGTTTCATCTGACAGGCTGATTAGATGCTCTCGGCGGCTTTTTTTGTTTACGCTTAAAAATCCCTCGAAGGTGAACCGTCCGGTAGGCAAACCCGATGCCACAAGTGCAGTTGCAAAGGCGCATGGACCCGGCAGTGATTCAACGGGGATGTTGTTTTCGATACACTGTCTGACAATATCCTCGCCGGGGTCAGAAATGCCCGGCATACCGGCGTCGGTCACAATTGCCACGTTTGTTCCGCTAAGCAGCTTTTCAATTAAGTAACCGCCTTTCTCACGCTTGTTATGCTCATAATAGCTGGTGACAGGCTTTTTTATATCAAAGTGATTCAGCAGCTTCATGCTGACCCTGGTGTCTTCGGCGGCGATTAAGTCGACTTTTTTAAGAGTTTCGATTGTACGAAATGTTATGTCGCCAAGATTGCCGATTGGCGTTGGACATAAGTATAGTTTTCCCTTCATATTGTATCATCCTATTCTTTCATATATTATATCAATTTCTTCTGTATATTCTTGACTTCCGTCTTTGTGTATATAAAGCGGCGGCTCTAAAAACAGTTTTGGTTTGCCGCGGTATGCGCCTTCAACAAGTACCATTGTTGCAGTCTTTCCGTACGATGGATGTACCATCCTCAGCCGCTTTGGCTCAATTTTATTGTTTCTCATGTGCCAGAATATATCGGTAAGTCTTTCAGGACGGTGTACCATTGCCAGCTTGCCTCCGGGCATCAAAAGCTTAGAAGAGGTCTTGATAACGTCCTCCAGATTACACATTATTTCATGCCGTGCTATGGCGGATACGTCCGTTTTGTTTTTTATCCCTCCGCCGTTTTCCTTATACGGCGGATTGCATGTAATATTATGGAAGGAACTCTTGCCGAATATCTCGCTGCCGTTCTTCAAATCACCGCATATAATGCTGATTTTGTCATCAAGACCGTTGAGGTTAACCGATCGCTCTGCCATTTCTGCAACGACACTTTGTATTTCAAGTCCGCAGATGTGTTCGGACTCAGATTTATGCGTCAGCAGAATAGGAATTATTCCGTTTCCGCTGCATAAATCAAGTACATTTGCCCCATTTTTTATTCCCTGTGCGGCAAAATGTGCCAGCAATACGGCGTCAACCCCGAAGCAAAACTGGTTTGGATTTTGTATTATACGCAATCCGTTTAAATTTAAGTCGTCAATTCGTTCATTTTCTCTTAATTCAATGCTATTTTCTGTCATATAACGCCTCATTTGTGTTCATAATTTATTCATATTTAAAAAATCTGTTCACAAAATATTCATATGTTAAAAGTTTTATCAATTTTTTTATTGTTGCTGTGCAAATTGCACAAAAAGCTATATTCTTTTGCTAATGTTACAGTTTTGTAACAACGTAAAAACGTGGTTTACAGGGTATTAATGCAAGTTTGTTTCTGAATGTTACAATTATGTTACGAAAGTGTTACAAAGCAAATTATGAGTATTTTTGTCCCAAATCCCTGAAATAATGCCATGTAAATAGTATACCAGAAAAAATCATTTAGCACAATAACCAAAATCAGAAATTGCCAAAAAAATATTGAGATATAAGGAGTAAAACTGAGAAAAAGTTTAAAAATAAAAGAAATCGCTTTATTTTTCGATTTTATAATGGGCTAAAATGGATTAATCAGCTTAAAGAAATTTCGGATATTTGACGGAAATCGCGAACGGTTATATAATGACATTGTAACAAAGAACAAAGCAATAGTCGGGACTTGATCCCAAAAAAATATTTTGAGGTGATTCGATGTTTACAAGACTGATGAGAAAATTAAACTTATCAGCCAAAAATTGTGTGGCAGCAGCGATATCTTCTGCATTGGTAGTTACAACTTGCTGCAGTTTCGCATACGCTACACCCAGTACAGTTACAATTTGCGATTCAAACAGTACACCTATTACTGTTAAGACAAGCGGCGCTAATGTCGAGAAGGTTCTTGCAAGACAGGGTATTGTTTTAAATGACGGCGACAAGACAAATGTCGCTCTTAATGAGACGGTTGCTAATAATTCTGTTATTCAGATTTACAGAGCTATGCCTGTAAAAATCACAGTTAGCGGTATAACAAACGAGTATCGCACAACAAAGAAGCTCGTTGCTGATATTCTTGCTGATGTTGGTATTGTGGCGTCAGAAGACGATGTTACACCGAGAATGACGGATGTAGTTGAATCAGGCGATGAAATCGTTGTTAGCAGCGATGATTCTCAGATTGTTACTGTATCTGAGAGTATTCCGTTTAATACCGTAGAAGTTGAAAACACATATTTGGCTCCGGGTCAGAGGGTTATAACTCAGTACGGAACAAACGGTGAGAAAGAAATAACATATAAGATTTATTACAGCGACGGCGCTGAAGTATACCGCGAGAGAATAGGCGAGACTGTTCTCGCAGAGGCTCAGGATGAAGTTGTTGAGTATTCACCGCAGGAAGAGTTTGAAGTTGGTAAGATTCCGGCTTCAAGACCGACAAATTATTCAAGAGTTGAGACATTCACAGCAACAGCTTATGATTCGTCGGTAGAAGATAACGGACCGTGGGCAGGTGTTACTTCAACAGGTATGCCGATGGGTTACGGTGTTATAGCGGTTGACCCGAAGGTTATTCCTTACGGTACAAAGATGTATATTGAATCTGTTGACGGAAAGTACGTTTACGGCTACGCTATCGCAGGCGACTGCGGCGGAGCTATCAAGGGAAACAGAGTTGATTTGTTCTACTGGTCAAAGGCTCAGTGTAATGAGTTCGGCAGACGCGCTGTTAATATCTACTTCCTTGACTAATTAAATAATTGAATATTTACTTTAAGAGCTGCTCTATAATGGGGCAGCTCTTTTGTTAACTGCATTATGCACAATTTGGGTTAGCCTACACTAACCGATTGTGATTATTTTTCACAAAATAGAATTTTATTAAAAATATTTTAAAAATTCCCTTGACATATACGCTGGTTTTTTTGTATTATATAAGCAGGTTAGCGATTGCTAACCAATGTTTTTTGAGTTTAGGTTAGTTTATGCTAACTTGAATTAATAAATCTTAGCCATTAAATATAAAAAACATTTGGTGAAAGGGGGCTTTTGTATGCCATTATCATTTGCTGATTTGGAGCAGGAAAACGTAATTATAAGAATTGGCGGAAACGATAATACTAAAAAGTTTTTGGAGAGACTCGGTTTTGTTCCGGGTGAGAGTGTTAAAATCATAAGCAAGCTTGGCGGTAATGTCATTGTTGAAATCAAGAATTCCAGAATTGCTGTCAGTGAAGAAATGGCAAGGCGGATTATGGTTTAATCCACAGTTGACGAATGTTAAAAATTTTGTATCTGTGTGGTATGTTATATTAAAGATTATGAACGGAGGTGGGAGTTATGAGAACTTTAAAAGAAATGAAGGTAGGCGAGATCGGGGCAGTAAAGAAGGTTAATGGCGAAGGAGCAATTAAACGCCGTATAATGGATATGGGAATAACCAAAGGTACAGAGATTTTTGTTAGAAAGGTTGCACCTTTGGGTGATCCCATAGAGGTGACTGTCAGAGGCTATGAATTGTCTGTGCGTAAAAATGACGCAGAAATGATAGTTATGGTGTAACAACTGTCGAAAAACATAGTTGTTGCTAACCTAATTAAATAATTAAAATTGGAGTGAGATGCAAAAATGGAAATTAAAATTGCGCTTGCGGGAAATCCCAATAGCGGAAAGACCACTTTGTTCAATGCTTTGACCGGTTCTAATCAGTTTGTAGGTAACTGGCCCGGAGTCACGGTGGAGAAAAAAGAAGGACGTCTGAAGGGCAAAAAGGATGTGACAATTGTTGACCTTCCGGGTATATACTCGTTGTCACCATATACTCTTGAAGAAGTTGTTGCAAGAAAGTTTTTGCTGGAGGACAGACCTGATGCAATAATAAATATAATTGATGGAACCAACCTTGAGCGTAACCTGTATTTGACAACACAGCTTCTTGAACTGGGGATTCCTGTTGTCATGGCTGTTAACCTTATGGACGTTGTTGAGAAGCAAGGGGATAAAATCGACTTTAAGAAGCTCGAAAAAACTCTTGGTTGTGCGGTTGTTCCGATTTCTGCACTCAAGGGCAGCGGAATAAAAGAGGCGGCGGATATGGCTGTTAAGGCAGCTATGCTTAAGGATAAATCTGTTCCGTCTGCGGTGTTCTCTGAGCGAACAGAAAATTGGCTCAGTGAGATTGAGGATAATCTCAGCGGCGTACCTGATGAACAAAAGAGATTTTATGCAATAAAGCTCTTTGAGGGCGATGATAAAATCAACATTAAAAATTCTCCTGATGTATCGGCTGTGGTGAAGAAAGCCGAAGCAGAATACGACGATGATACGGAGAGTATCATCACAAATGAGCGTTATAACTACATAGCATCGGTTATTAAGAATTGTTATGTGAAGAACAGAAAGAGTAACTTGACAACTTCAGATAAAATTGATAAAGTGGTAACAAACAGATTTTTGGCACTGCCCATATTTGCAGCGGTGATGGTTCTGATATATTATATCTCTGTTTCTACTGTCGGAACATGGGCGACTGACTGGGCAAACGACGGACTGTTCGGTGACGGGTGGCATTTGTTTGGCATAGGAACATCGGAATACGAGGAAGCAGCCGGCGATTACGAAGTTGAACTTGCAAAGATGGATGCATTCTTAGCGGCTGCGGAGGAAGAAGGCATTGACATAGACGCAGTAAGTGAAACTCTTGAATCAGATGAACCGGATGAATATGTAATATCTGAGTTTGAGCAGCTCGCAGCCGGAATTAATGCGACCGCAGAAATCACTGATGAGGACGGCAATATAGAAGATGAAATTGCTGTTGATGTCAACGACTTTATGGCGGCTTTGGCAACTGAAGAGCCTGACCCGGCGGATTTTGGTATTTGGCTTCCCGGTATTCCTGCTCTAATCGAAAAGGCTTTGGAGGCTATGGGAACAGCAGAATGGATTAATAGCCTGATAATTGACGGTATCGTAGGCGGTGTTGGTGCGGTTCTCGGATTTGTGCCGCAGATGCTGGTTTTATTCCTGCTTCTGACATTTCTTGAGAGCTGCGGATATATGGCGCGTATCGCGTTTATCATGGACAGAATTTTCAGAAAGTTCGGACTTTCGGGCAAATCGTTTATTCCTATGCTTGTGGGAACAGGTTGTGGAGTTCCGGGCATTATGGCATCAAGAACCATAGAGAGTGACCGCGACAGAAAGATGACTATTATGACAACCACGTTCATTCCGTGCGGAGCCAAACTGCCGATTATTGCGCTTATTGCAGGTGCGCTGTTCGGCGGTGCATGGTGGGTTGCGCCGAGTGCATATTTTGTCGGAGTTCTGGCGATTATCTTCTCAGGTATAGTTCTCAAAAAGACAAAGATGTTTTCAGGCGATCCTGCGCCGTTTGTAATCGAGTTGCCTTCATACCGTATGCCGACGATCGGCAATGTTCTCAGAGGTATGTGGGAGAGAGGCTGGTCGTTCATCAAGAAGGCAGGAACGATAATTCTTCTGTCTACAATTGTTCTTTGGTTTATGCAGGGATTCGGATTCGAGGATGGAAGTTTCGGAATGGTTGAGGATCTCAATAACTCAGTTCTTGCGAGAATCGGAATGGTTATTGCGCCGTTGTTTGCTCCGCTTGGCTGGGGAGATTGGAAGGCGGCGGTTGCTGCTATCACAGGTCTTATTGCAAAAGAGAACGTTGTCGGTACATTCGGCATACTTTATGGATTTGCAGAAGTTGCCGAGAATGGAGCGGAGATTTGGGGAACACTTGCCGCAAGCTTTACAATGATTTCGGCATATTCGTTCCTTGTGTTTAACCTTCTCTGTGCGCCGTGCTTTGCTGCAATCGGTGCAATCAAAAGAGAGATGAACAGCGCAAAATGGACATGGTTTGCAATCGGATACCAAACAATATTTGCATATCTTGTTTCGCTGTGTATCTATCGTATCGGCGGATTGTTCTTTGGAGTTGGGTTCGGAGTATGGACTGTAATTGCGATTATTGTTCTGATATTCGGATTGTGGCTTTTGCTAAGACCATATAAAAAGAGTAATAAGCTGACTTTGTCGGTCAGCAGTGCCAAAATCGGCAGTTAAATGATGTAAATATTGGTCAAAGCTTATGTGCTTTGCGGCAAAGAAGGGATTGTTAACATGATAGCTACAATAGTAATAAGCATAGTTCTTATATGTATCGTTGTGTCAATTGTGACAAAAATGGTGCGTGATAAACGAAACGGAAAGAGCGGCTGCGGTTGTGGCTGTGACGGTTGTGCGAACTCATCATTATGTCACGGAACAAAGAAAAATAAATAAGTAAAAAAAATTAATCCTAAAATATATTTGCTCTATCAATAGGCTTGCAGAGGAAAACTCTGCAAGCCTGTTGTATTGAATATATATATAAATAGAATCTATTTTGTCGTATCATTTTTTTACTGTAAAATTTTTTAAACTTTTTGCATTTTATCTCTTGACTTTTAATAGTTAGTCTCATTTTTATAATTATATCACAAATTAAAATGAGTATCAAATTCGGAGTATTTGTGTACATTTTAGACAAAAGAACGTTAATCGGAAAATATGTGTTGCAAAACTTGATTGTGTATGCTATAATTATGTTCTTAGCAGTAAAACAGATTTAACTTTCTGCAGCGCTAAGTTAGAGTTTCAGTATAATTTTTCAGTTAATTGGTTTATGAACCAAAATAATTTTGAAAGGAGGAAGGGTTATATATGATGAACTTTAACAAGTATAAAAAAGGCTATTTTATGCCGCCCGTAAAATCTTTGAAATGGACAGAAAAGGATGCTGTTGAAAAGGCTCCTGTTTGGTGCAGTGTCGACCTTAGAGACGGAAATCAAGCGTTAGTGGTGCCTATGAGCCTAGAAGAGAAGTTGGAGTTTTTTGTATACCTATGCAAACTTGGCTTTAAGGAAATCGAAGTCGGTTTTCCGGCTGCGTCCGAGACTGAGTATCTCTTTCTCCGCAGACTTATAGAGGATAACTTAATCCCTGACGATGTTACTATTCAGGTGCTGACACAGGCACGTGAACATATTATCAAAAAAACATTTGAGGCGCTTGACGGCGCAAAAAAGGCAATTGTTCACGTCTACAACTCTACATCGGTAGCACAGCGTGAGCAAGTGTTTAAAAAATCCAAAGAAGAAATCAAACAAATCGCAATCGACGGTGCAAAGCTGCTCAAACGCCTTGCGGATGAGACTGAAGGCAACTTTAGATTTGAGTACAGTCCGGAGAGTTTCACCGGTACCGAGCCCGAATACGCTCTTGAAGTCTGTAATGCGGTAATCGATGTGTGGGAGCCGACACCTGAAAAGAAGGTTATTATCAATCTCCCTGTTACCGTTGAGATGTCAATGCCGCATGTATATGCAAGCCAGATTGAATATATGAGTGATAACATGAAGTGCCGTGAAAACGTTATTTTGTCGCTTCATCCGCACAATGACCGCGGCTGCGGCGTTGCAGATACCGAACTTGGTTTGCTCGCAGGGGCAGACCGCGTTGAAGGCACTTTGTTTGGAAACGGTGAGAGAACAGGAAATGTAGATATAGTTACACTTGCTCTTAATATGTTTACGCATGGTGTTGACCCTTGTCTTGACTTCTCTGATATGCCGGATGTTGTATCGACATATGAGCGTCTGACAGGTATGAAAGTTGACCCGCGTCAGCCGTACGGAGGCAAGCTGGTGTTTGCCGCATTCAGCGGTTCGCATCAGGACGCAATTGCAAAGGGCATGAAGTGTCGTGAGGAGGCAACCGACAATACATGGACTGTTCCGTATCTGCCTATCGACCCGAAAGACCTCGGCCGCGAGTACGAGGGCGATGTTATAAGAATTAACAGCCAGTCGGGTAAGGGCGGTATAGGCTTCCTTATGGAACAGCGGTTTGGATATAATATTCCCAAGAAGATGCGCGAGGACTTTGGATATATGGTTAAGGGTGTTTCCGACCACCTTCACAAAGAGCTCCAGCCGGATGAAATCTTCAATATATTCAAAGATAACTATATTAATATAGAAACCCCTGTTAAAATGCTTGAAGCACACTTTGAGCAAAAGAACGGAATAATTGCACATATCACGCTTGAAAAGGATGGCGGACAGGTAATATTGACAGGTAACGGAAACGGTCGTCTTGATGCGGTTACAAACGCATTCGGTGATTTTCTGTCGGGCAAGTATACAATTGAGACATACGAAGAACATGCCGTCAGCACGGGTTCAAACTCAAAGGCATGTGCGTATATCGGACTTTCTGACGCATACGGTAATGTTACATGGGGTGTAGGTATCCATGATGATATTATTAATGCGTCAATAATAGCGCTAATCAGCGCTATTAATCGCACAATATCAAAAAATGATTAATACAACTTTCAGCAAAGGCTTTGCCTTTGCTGAAATATAAATAAATATGCCTTTTCATGAGGTTTCAAAGGAGCTGATTAATTTGAAAAGAATAATTACATTTATTCAGGCATTATTCTTTTGCGTAATTATATCAGCTCCTTTTTCTGTGTCCGCAGCGTCTGATATCGGAACTGTTCCCATGAAGGACGACAAGGCAGAACCGGTGGCTTCTGCGGCACGCTCAGAATCTGATGAAAACGAGTTATACACATCAGATGCAGGAGAGAGCTTGGGCATCAACAAAGACGATAGTGTCACACGAGCTCAGGCAATTTATATTCTTGTCAGTTGTTTAGGCGATGAGATGAAGGCAGTTATGCCGGCAGATTTGACAGTGTTTTCTGACTATGCCGATGTTGATCCGGTTTTTTATCACAGTCTCGGACTTGCAGTATCACTCGGTGCGATAAACGGTTGCGAGGACGCAGGACTTCATCCGAACGACTATATAACCCGCGTTGAAATCTTTGTTATAATCAGCCGTATCCTCTCGCAGAGAGAACTGCTTCAGGGTACAGAAGATATAAACGACTTTTTCAGTGATGTTCCTGACTGGGCAAAAATGGATATACTCCGTCTGAAAAGTGCAGGTCTGGTTAACGGCTACGGTGATGGAACGCTCGGTTCAGATGATATCATGACATATGAGCAAATATATATCGTATACAACAGACTGCTTGAATATCAAAAAGCTTTGCCTTACGGTAATCTCTATAAAAACGACTACTATTCATATGTCAACGAGCAATGGCTTGCAGAAACAAATCTGCCCGAAGGCTATGCAAAATGGTCGAATATCGAACAAATTTCACAGAGTAATGCTTATCGCATTCAAAAGATAGTCGGAGAAATCACTACGGATTATTATATAGGCAAAGAGCCGAGTTATGGCAGCAACGCACAGAAGATACTTGATGTATATCGTGCGGCAGCAAACGTTAAGTACCGCGATGAGGTTGGCATAGAACCTATACGTCCGTACCTTGACGCAATAGATAATATCAAAACAGTGAATGACCTTATGTCAGTAATGGCAGAGCTTGAAAAAAGCGGAGTGCATACTCTTATTCCAATCAAGGTTAACAACGACTTTAAAGATTCGACAAAGTATTCACTTTCATTTGAATCATGCTATACCGGTGTAACTCCTGAGGTAATCAAAAGCGGTGAGCACCAGGATACGATTGACCTGTATACGAACTATATCCGCTCTCTGCTGATGATAAGCGGACAGTCTGCATCCGAAGCAGAAGATAACGCCAAAGCGGTGACAAATCTCTGCGTAAAGCTCGGCAGCGTAAGCCTGACCGGAGCGGATTGGGATAATCTGTCGGATATCTATAATGTTTACGATGAACACAGTCTGTCAAAACTGTTTAGCAATACAGACATAATAGATTATATAAAATTGCTGGGCTATACCGAAATTGACAGTGTTGTGGTGTTTGATATAAAATTAGCTGAAGTTATCAATCAAACATTGAGTACGACAAGCATCAGGACGCTGAGAAATTATCTCAAAGCAGCGCTGCTTGATTATTCTTCATTATACCTAAACAGCGAGATGTTCCATGTATACCAAAACTATATTGATAGCATGAGCGGTATGGATTCAAATCTGACACCGGATAAGTATGCGGTCACAATAACCCAGTCACTGCTTGCGCTTGAAGTCGGTGAGGAATATATCGCAAGATATTTTTCGGCGGATTCAAAAAAGCAGATTGAGAATTTGGCAGAGCTGATTATACAGACCTTTGAAAAACGTATACGTAATCTTTCATGGATGAGTGAAAGCACAAGGAACGTCGCAGTTGAAAAACTGGAGGCAATCTCGGTCAGAATCGGTTATCCCGATTATCTGACAAATTATACAAATCATGACTTTCATGTCAGAAGCATAGATGACGGCGGAAGCCTTATGGAGTACATGTTTGACTATAACAGGCTGATAAACAAGCAGGACACTGTGCTGATAAACGAGAAAATCCCTGTAAACAAGGATAGCTGGACGATGTCACCGCAGTCGGTCAACGCGTACTATGACAGAGCAAACAACTGCATAGTAATCCCTGCCGGAATACTTCAGGCGCCGTACTATAGTCCCAATGCGAGTTTTGAATCGAATCTCGGCGGTATCGGCAGTATTATAGCGCACGAGATAACGCATGCGTTTGATAATGTCGGCTCGCAGTTCGATAAGAACGGGAATTTAAGCGACTGGTGGAAGGCGGAGGACTTTGTAACATTCAATAAGATATGCGAGAAGTTCATAGCAGAATACGACAAAATTCAGATAATAGACGATGGTTATTATGTTGACGGAAAGCTGACGCTCAGTGAGAACATAGCCGATATCGGAGCAATGGCGTGTATTCTTGATATTGCAGGCGAGAGCAACCCGAATCTTAATGAGCTGTTTAAGACCTATGCGCGGACATACCGTTGCGTGATAACGGACGAATATTCAAAAATGCTTTTACTCACAGACGAACATGCACCGAATAAGGTTAGAGTAAACATGGTTCTTTCTAATTTCGAGCAGTTTATTAACCTGTACAAAATACAGCCGGATAACGCTATGTATCGCGCACCGGCGGACAGATTGGCTATATGGTAAATATTGTTAAGGGTTATCATGGCAAAGCCATGATAACCCTTATTCTTCTGTTAAATACATTTCATCATCTAAATCCGTCTCTGTTTCTTCTTTATTACGTAATGTGGCAAGCGAGCCAAATGCTATTTTAATCAAAGTTATTGTTTCATCGTCCAAATCATAAGTGTTTTCTTTCTTGTTTTCATTTGCTTTGTTATCCATTTTAAATTTTCTCCTTGTACTTTATTTTCTATTATCTTTATTTGTTCCTTATTAAAATTATCAGCTAATATTTTATAAATTTATTTGCTTTGCTCATTGTGTACTTCCCCCTTTTAGTTATATATGCATCTCGGACATTCATCAAAAATGCAAGCTTTGCATATCTCTTCCCAATTTCTTTCCATGCAGCAGAATAAATAATCACAATCGTCACAGCAACATTCTAACAAATTTCCGTCTGCGTCATAATGTTCTCCGTTACCCGGACAATCTTCTCCCAAATTCCCCGGTATAAGCTCTGTCCCGTTTATAGCTATAATCATATTATTACCTCAAAATGTATTTAACTTTTCTGTCTATTAATATTTCTTGCAAATAACAAATTCAAAATGGTTAATACTCTTTTTATATATTTTAGCTCATTTTGAGCTAAAAGCCAATAGAGCAAATTGAGCTATTATATAATTATTTTGAGGTGAGATAATGTTATTGCCAAGATTGCGTGACTTGCGAGAAGATAATGATTTAACACAAACAGATATTGCAAATGTTTTGAATATATCTCAGAGGACTTATTCAGGTTATGAAACCGGTTCACGAATGATTCCTTTTACTTGTTTGATTAAACTTGCAAAGTATTACAACACCTCAACTGACTATATCTTAGGATTAACAGATAATCCAAATCCATATAATAAAAAGTAATTTTTTGATGTTTATGAAAAACATCCTTTTTTTAATTTTTGATAACAACTGCTTGAAAAACCTTTGCACAAGTGATATAATAGATTTTGCGCTCTTGTTTATTCAAGCAGCTGCGATATGTTGGAAGCAGTATAGTCTTTTGGTCGAGATTACTGCTTCCTGTTTTTTTTGTTTTATTTTTGTTCATTGAATACCTCCCATCTTTGTTGTCGCAAATT
>CAOKIL010000011.1 GCA_948468535.1 uncultured Eubacteriales bacterium | reverse complement strand
GCCGGAACCTACTTCCCTCGCCCGGCTTTTCAGAATCTATTAGAACAGATTCATACATTATGGCAAACAAAACGTGATGATTTAATATCATCGGGAGCAGATATAGTAAAATCTTTGGGTGATGAAGATAACAAAAAAGGTGAGCTTTCATATTCTTTAATTGATTTGGCGTATAAACAGCTTGAACATTCATTTGATGAACTGTATGGCGGTTTTGGCAGTGCACCTAAGTTCCCCATGCCGCATAATTTAATGTTTTTATTAGACTACTATTCTCAAACCAAAAAACAACCTGCACTTGATATGGCAGAACATACGCTTAAACAAATGTACAAAGGCGGTATTTATGACCATATAGGATATGGATTCTCGCGTTACTCAACTGACCGGTATTATTTAGCTCCGCATTTTGAAAAAATGCTGTATGATAATGCACTTTTAATCATGAGTTATATCATGGCATACTCTGTCACAAATAATAAGTTGTATAAAAAAGCAGCCAAAGACACTGCACAATATATCCTCCGCGAGATGACTGACCGCCGAGGCGGATTCTTCTCTGCACAAGATGCAGACAGCGAAGGTGAAGAAGGAAAGTACTATACACTCAAATTCAACGAAATCCCCGAATTGATTGGTGAAAATATTGGAAGAGAATTTAATGATCATTATGGAATTACAGAGAAAGGAAATTTTGAAGGCAAGAATATCCCTAATTTACTCCATAATCCAAAACCTTCAAATAAGTTTCAAGAATATTTGCCCAAAATATATGAATATAGGAAATCCCGAATGAAGCTGCATCTTGATGATAAGATATTGACCTCATGGAACGGACTTATGATTGCTGCATTTGCAATGATGTACAGGGTTTTAAGAGATAAAAAATATTTAGATGCGGCAACTAAAGCATATGATTTTATAGAGGCAGAATTATCTGTTGATGAAACTCTTTATGTCAGTTTTAGGGAAGGGCGCCGCAGCAATGCAGGGTTTCTTGATGACTATTCGTTTTATATTTTTGCACTTATTCAGTTATACGAGGCTACATTTGAACAAAAATATTTGGACAGAGCCGTTAAACTATGCGAAAAAACAATAAACGAGTTTTATGACAAAGAAAACGGCGGATTTTATTTGTATGGCAATTCAAACGAACAATTAATGCTTAAACCCAAAGAAACCTATGACGGAGCCATTCCAAGCGGTAATTCCGTTATGGCATACAATTTGGTTCTGCTTTCACAAATAACAGAAGATAAGCAATTTGAAGATATAACAAAGCAACAACTTGAGTTTATTGCCGGCAAAGCAGACGATTATCCCATGGGGCACTGCTTTTATTTATTGGCACTATCAATGTATATTAAGCCTCCTGCACATATTGTCTGTGCATTGTCAGACGGACATCAGCCTTTTCCGATAAATTCGGTTGTGAGAGTTATTAACGGCGGAGATAAAACATATCCGCTAATAAACCAAAAAACAACTTATTATGTATGCAAAAATAAAAATTGCCTGCCGCCAACAAATGATTTGAATGAAGTAATAACCGCAAATTATTAAATTTGATATTTGCAAACACAAAAATGTGTGTTATACTATATTTGCAACATATCTAAATACTTCTTATAAACAAAAGTTTACGAATGTAAAAAACGTAAGCTTTGATTGTCATACTTTTGTTTATTAGAAGTTATGAGATGTGTGGTAACATTTAACCAAAGCTGCGTTTTTGTGCGTGGCTTTTGCCACGCATTTTTTAGTCTATGAGTAATTCATCAAGGCGTTGACTTTGAATCCATTGCCGAACCCATATTCCGCCATGCCAAGCCGCCGGGGCTGTGACCCACATCTTTGATGTGGTATGCTTAAACTGATTGCTGTTGATTATACAACTAAAGTCAATAAATTACTTAGTTGTTCGAGCAAATGTAGCCAACACCTTGATGAATTTTGAAACAACCTTATAATCATGCGTAGCATTTGGGTTTAGCACGCGGGTCTGGCTGTGATCACACTCGCAGAGTGTGTATGTTCAAATTAATATACTACGCGAAACAGCTAAAGTCAATATATGTGTTAGTTGTTTGAAAATAGCGCGCAACTGAGCTAGGCTGTATTCAGTCGCAATTTGCGACAACAAAGATGGGAGGTATTCAATGAACAAAAATAAAACAAAAAAATAGAACGTTGCTACAACACCAATCACAACAACGTTCTATACACACAAGACAAGAGCGAACTCTGATTTTTGTAAAAAAATCAGAGCAAGCTTTATATCGCTTGCTCTGACGTGGTATGCCCGACGGGATTCGAACCCGTGACCTTCAGAGTCGGAGTGTCATAAAATGCTTTTAGCGTTTTCCCGAAATCTCTCAAAACCTACGTTTTTACGGCGTTTTCTGCGAATTTACTTTTTGCAGCTTATTGTAATTTTTAGTCGTTTTTGGTGTCTGTAGTAGACAAATAGTAGACAAATTTCACTCTATAAACACCGATATAACGGCGTTTTAAAATTCTGTAGTAGACAAATTTCAAAAGCCATAGTATATTTTGATGATTTTATACGATATAACATAAAAATGGAGCGGTTTTGACCGCTCCGACCCGTATTGGTATATTATAATGTATTTTACATGATACTATTAAGATTTATAAAGTTTCCCTGTTTATATTCCTCGCGCCCTTCGGCGACTATCTTCTTTTCATCATCTGTTAAATCTGTTTCTATGTTTATAGTATCATTAACCAAAATAGTCAAAATAGGCTTTAATGCTTCTAATTTGCTATCCGGTATATTATCAATACAGTTTAATACTTCCTGCCTTATAGCAGACATATTTAAGCCCCCTTTATTTATATATTTGACCTCTCGAATCAATATCATACACGATTATCCTATTATCTGCAATGTCAAATAATGCTCTGTATTTACCAATTCTAAGCCTATAACCATCTTTACGCTGCATTTTTTTAATATCACCCTGCGGTGGTTCTTGTGCCAATCTCATAAAAGCTGATTTAATTCGTTGTTTTGTAATATTGTCCAATTTAATTAAATATTTAGCTGCTTTCGGCGATAATTCTATATCCATATTTACACCTACAATTCAATCTCTTTGCCTGTATCGTTCAATATTTTAGCTTGCAAAGCCTTTTTTGTATATCCGTTAAGGCTTTCCCTCTTGTTCCTCAGCTATAGCTTGTAAGGTTTGTTTTTGACATTTTTTTACTCTCGTTTTTATTTCATCGTACGTTTTGGCATTATATTTTTTTACTGCTCTTTTTTGCGCTTCTGATATTGCGATAAAATCATCTCTTGACATATATTTTTATAAGTGATATAATACAGATAGAAAGTAGGAGCGGTTTTGACCGTTCCGCAAGGTAACTAAAAACTTTTATTTAGTCGTTCCAATTGCGAGTTGGGGCGACTATTTTTTTATGTACTTGATTATTTCAAGAAAAACAACAAGTGTTATTAATCCGAAAATTATATCCAAATTCATATTAACACCCCATTTCGGCAGGTGTCGGAACAGTCGCCGCCGCTCCTTAGCTATCCGGGATAGTGTTGGCTACCCTGACAATTGATTTACTCAACTGCTGACCGTATTATAACATATTAATTGCCTTAGGTCAATTTATGTTTATGTTATAATATTACTCCGTTTCAGATTTATAGTTATCGTGCTTAATTGTCTCATCTATCGCTCTATTTATGAATCCGTTTATACTTTCATTATGTTTCTCAGCGTGGTCTTTTATGACCGCTTTTTTTCCTTTGGGGACAGTAAGTTCAACTCTATCATAATTATTCTTTACATACTTGTGAACGGCTTTTTGTTGCGCTTTAGTAGTTGCCATTGTTTTTATCACCTCTCATTCTTGATGTTTAAGGCGTTCTTTTCCACCCGTAACATAATTATAACATATATTTATATTCACGTAAATATACAGGTTGCACAATATATTTAAGTGAATACTGTACATTATTACGCATTGATATATTTACGTGAATATAGTATAATATAACCATAGTCAAGGAACAAAAGAAAACAGTTCAGACACCGGCAGCAAGGTGGACGCCAGTACTGGAAGGGAACGCAAGAACACCTATAAGAGCGGACAAGGATAAGTATGAGAGAAAGCGTTAAATTTAACTAGATAACTTAAAGCCCTCCGCCGCCGAAGTTCCAAACTAAATATTAAAACAAAGGAGAAAACACAATGAGTACAAACGTATTAACAAGCAAGGTTAAGGAGTACAAGGAGCTTACAGCTATGATTGACGAACTTAGACAGGAAGCCGAGAGCATAGCAGACGAAATCAAAGCGGAAATTTTAATCCGTGACACAGACGAAATAAGAGCCGATGTATACAAGGTTCGTTATAAAGAGGTCACAAACAGCAGATTTGATACCAAAGGTTTTAAGGCTAAATATGCGGACTTATACAATCAGTTCGTAAAACAAAGTACAAGCCGCAGATTTTCGATAGCGTAAAGTAAAAGCCGTTTTCCAAATACTCACCACAAGCAGGAAAACGGCGCCAAAACCACCCGAAGGGGTCACTGTTATAATAACATACCCCTTTGGAAAAATCAAGAGAAATGAGGGAATTTTTTTATGAACATAAATGAGTTCACAAAGAACATGAAACAAGTATGCGAAAACAACAAATTCATATTAATTCCATATACTGAAGCCGATAGAAAATTTGAACAGTTAAATCTCGCAGAATTAAAAAGAATAACACAGGGGTTCACCTCTTGCATTTTAAATCACAATTCGCCTACAATGATATTTTACGATGACAGTTGTGACAATAAATTATTACAACGTTTTATAATGCTGCATGAGTTAGGGCACGCTTTTATGAATGATTGGAACTCCAGTTCTCAACCGTGTATCGGAGAGATTAAAAGAGATGAGTTTCTGGCAGATATATACGCCTGTGTCATGACCGCATTAATTACATTTTCAGAATTTAAAAAATAGAAAAGAGGTAATTTTTTGAAAATTAATAACAGTTTTTCCGAACTCGAAAAGATAACGCAGCAAAGATATGTTGAAATGGAGCGGAACAGATCAGAATATCAGCGCAAAATTGACGCTATCGCCCAGCATGCATTAACCGAACTCGAATTATTGAGAAAAAGATTAAATAATGAATTTACTGAATTAGAGAAATATTGTAATGAAAATATCACAATTACAAAAAATGATTAAAAAATCGAACAAAAAAGTAATGTCACAATGTTGACAATTATTTCTTAAACATGTTATATTATATAACGATATATTTATATTAAAAATATGTATGAGCGTCTGCGGAATAATTTTGCAGACGTTTTTTATTTAAAGAGAATTACAATATTATGTATATGTAAAATAGCCCCCTCTTTTAAAACTTGCGGAAGTGTACTCAGAAGGGGCAGGCGGTGTTAGAACATAACAAAATATTTTTTAAAGTTATGGGGGGCTTATACAGAAAATGACGCTATTATGCTGCCATCGTAGTGCAATTAGTAAAAAACTATTAGTTCCAAATAGTAAGTAAAAATCTATCAAACTTTGAATAAAAACAGGCAAAATGTTTTATTTTTATTACTTGGTAACACAAACATAATGTTCATTCTATTTGTATTTTAAAAACTATCGTAATCAACGCTGTCATGCCGTTTGTTACGGCTTGCAGAAAACGCATACAAAGGTTTGCAAATTATATTTGGTTATATGATTTTTAATATGATTAAGTATATTTCAACCGTTGCTATCATCTGGTTGCGTCTATCCTGCTATATCGTCTTTAAAGCCCCCTTCTTCAGCAAGACGTTTGAATATCTCGTCCGACTTTCGTTTATATTCTTGTACTTTCAGTTGCTCTTGTTCTATCTGCTCCAAATATCTGACAAATATTTTCTTATCGCCTACGAAGTTATCAGAACGAACAATATACTCTGAACTAATATTTTTAAATTCAATCTCTTTTATATATCTGTATAATGCTTGCAATATTCTATCCTCTCCATATTCAAGAGATGATTTTATAAAACCTTTTTCTGTTTTCTTAAAATTTCTCTTTGCACAGTACGGATAACGTTCCCAAAAAGTATTAAAATTACTTTCTTTTATTATTTCTTTATATTCTTTAGTACTTAATTCTTTAGTATTTAATTGTACCTGATTTTCCACCGCTGGATTTACCAGAGGTGGTTTTCCTACCTCTGGTAAATTATTACAGGGTTGTTCATATATATTATAAACATATTCGAACCTACCATTAACCGAATGTTGTTTTGTTATACTTAAATATTTAAACCTTTTAAGTTCATCAAGTGTTGACTTAACAGCCGTTTCATTTTCTTTGCATATAGCACATAAACCTTTAATAGAATAATCCCAATCTTCCGGCAATGATAAAATCAAACAAAGTAACCCTTTAGCTTTTAGTGATAATGATTTATCTTTCAAGTGATAATTACTCATTACTGTAAAATTCTTATTTTTATTTACTCTAATCACTGACATTTTTAGCATTCTCCCCCATTCAATTCCGGCAACTCATCAAAATGTATATGCATCTGGTTTTTGTTTTCAAACTGCTTATATTGTCTTTTTGCACTCTGTAGAGTTATAAAAAAGCTCTTTGCTTGCCGCTCCGTTCGTTTTATATAACGGCTCAGCTCCTGCGCTGTTTCGGGATAATAATACCCATTTGGGTCTGATACAATAACATAACCGCTCCGGCGCAATCTCTCAATCTCTTTACGTAAAATGCGATTTTCATATCCTGTCAGCTTGATAAGTTCCGACAGGTGTATAGCGTTACTCTGACCGCTCCGGATTATAAAATTATATATTGCGGTTCTATCGGTTCATCATTAGATTATATTTTTGGCATTATAACAATTGCCGAAGCTATAACAGATAGATTTGTTAAATATTATAAGTCAAATTATAACGGAAAAGATGAAACAATTGAAAACTTCATTGATACGATAAAATTATTCATACAAAATTCAGGAGGTATAAATAAAATCGCACTTTATTCTATCATTCAAATGTTTTTGTATTATGCCGAATGTCTGTTTCCTTACGAAAAACAAACAGACGGTACAGAGATAGTTATAGAACCTAAAATTTTAGATATAGATTGTCTATATAAACATTTTGAAATTTGGAAACAAGGAATATTAAGAAACGGCTTTAACAACGGCAATTTACTTTTAGAAGCTATCTCCATTGATTTAACAGGATCCAATGCAACCATCCTCAATAATATTCTAAAAATTGCTGCTTTAGATATGGATTATTACAATGAAAAAAGCATTGATATATATCGTGATTGCTCTCTTGATACGCTACTATACTGTGATATTTCCACTATGGCATTTCGTATAAATGATAATAAAATTGTACCAAAGTATCAATCTGATTTAAAGCTAAATGCAATATACAACTTTAACCTATCAAAAATATTATATATTATCTTATATCACCTTATAGAACAGGGTTATAGCGTTAAAAAATGCGCTAATTGTGGCAAGATATTTATACAGTATGTTCACAATAACGCTGTATATACGATAAAAAACTGATTAAAACAAAGACCTTTAAGCCTGACCAATACAAAACCGAGCTTCAGAACAAAAAGGAACTGGAGCGGTTAGCCTACGAATTTGAAAAAAGCGTTATAAGCGGTGAATATATGGACGGCGAGACTATGACGCTTCATGAATATTCTATAAAGTGGTTCAAGGAATATGCAAAAGAGCAGCTATCACCCGGAACATATTTTTATTATCAGGATATGTATAACGCTTATGTTAAAGATGAAATCGGACACTATAAGCTGTCGGGATTAAAGCCGCTCCGAATACAAGAGCTTTTAAACCATCTCAAAAATGATGATGTGCGCCGTGACAGCAAAGACGGAGGTTTGAGCAGCTCTACTGTTAAAAAAATATATGCTATGCTCTCCAAAATGTACAGTTGCGCCGTAAATTGGCAAATTGTTAATGATAATCCCTGCAGAAAAATACAACCGCCAAAAGCAGAGAAAAAACAAAACATATCATACTTTACTCCCGAACAAGCCCTCATATTTCTTAATGCCATTGATGAAGGATATACCACAAAATATAAGTCGCATACAAGAATAGATGATACAGGCAAAAAATATCATGTACCCAAATATACAGAAACGCATTATGTACCGCTCCAATTTAAAGTGTTTTTTCATATTGCACTATATAGCGGCATGCGAAAAGGCGAAATATTAGCTTTAACCTTTGACGATATAGATTTTAAAAAACAATCAATCACAATAAATAAGTCGGTTTCATACGTTAACCACGAGCTTATTGTAAAAGAAACTAAGACAAAAACATCGAATAGGGATATAACCGTACCTTGTCATGTGATAGAGTTAATAAAAGAATTAAAACGAGAAAAGGCAAAAAAGCAATTTGAATTAGGTACATATTGGACGAATACAAAACATCTCTTTACTACCAATAAAGGACACTTAATGAATAATACAACACCTTATCAAGTGTTTAAAAAAATCATCAAACGCCACAATGAAAGAATATCAGCAGATGAAACGCTTACAGATACTCAAAAACAAGCTCTTTTGCTGCCGGAAATACCGCTGCACGGACTTCGTCACACATCAGCAACGCTGCTTATAGCAAAATCCATTGACCCTAAGACTGTATCGGCAAGACTCGGACACGCTCAAACAAGTACAACACTTAATATTTACGCTCATGCTTTAAAATCACTTGATGAAACAGCAAGCAACGCACTTGAGGATATTTTACAAGCAAAATAACATTGTTATTTTTTTAACAGTAGGCAAATAGTAGACAAATAATAAAACCGCTCTATTCAGAGCGGTTTTACTATACACCAAAACCTACGTTTTTACGGCGTTTTCGATGGTATGCCCGACGGGATTCGAACCCGTGACCTTCAGAGTCGGAGTCTGACACTCTATCCAACTGAGCTACGGACATATATATGCAATAATGTTATTCAACCATATAACTGTAAAACCCTATATATCCTAACACAACATTCAGAATTTTGCAAGACAGATTTTAAAAATTTACAAAAATTCTTTTATTATACTCCATTTTTCTATCAACATATCAATATTAAATCTTGCGTTTGCCGGGCTTGTTGACGGCAGAATAATAGCAGGAATACCTGTTTGGGGTTCGCAATATTTCTTATATAATCTTCCGGCAGTTCCGCCGTTTACAAATACAGCTTTTATATTTGCACAGCTCAATATTATATTTAAGTCATTTGGAACAACATTTGATATTGAGCTATCAGAAGAACCTTCAATATCACAGTTTTTTATCACATCCCATACCGCAATATTATTTGAAACAAGCAAGTATCTTTTTTCAGAAATAGTTATTGGACACTCCTGTCTGCAAATACGAGAAATTACACGCCAAAATCTATTTTGCGGATGTCCGTAGAAAAACTCTGTTTCGCGGGATTTGACCGATGGAAAACTCCCTAAAATCAATATCTTTGAATTCTCATCAAATACCGGTTCTATATTGTGGTTTTGACGCATCTTCATATAGCTTCCTCCGTCTGCAACTCGTTAATAATTATGTTATTTTTAAAGTATAGCACAAAAATATTATAAAGTAAATTAAAAAAGCAAAAATATTGAACATCGAAAACGCATATTTGGCATGAAATTATATGAGATATTATTATTGAAATTATAATAATATCCTGATAAAATATAGCATGAAATATATTTAGTAAATATTTGAAAGGGATTACTTATGAGTCAGATGATTGAATTGATTAAAAACCAAAACCTTGACGAAATCAAAAAAATTCTTGAGGTTGAGCCAAAACGCATTAACGAAGAGGACGAAAATGGTGTACCTATGCCGTTTTACATAGCGCGCACAGGCAATATTGAAATGGTGAAATACTTAGTCGAATATACGATTGCCAGCTTTAACGTAGGTGACAAACAGCACAGAACAATACTGCACGAGGCTGTTGAATCAGGCAGTCTTGAATGTGCAAAATATCTTGTCGAAAGGGTAGGCATGTCACCATGTGAAAGCGATAAGAACCTTGTTACTCCTTATCAACTTGCACATGAGCATGGATTCTCTGATATAGAAAAATATTTTGAAGAATACACAGGAGCCAAATACACTGATATGTATCATAACCCTGTACGCACCGGATTTTTTGCTGACCCGTCAATTGTTCGCGTAGGCAGTGATTATTACATGGTTAATTCTTCATTTACATTCTTTCCGTGTATTCCGATTTCTCACTCAACAGATTTGGTTAACTGGAAGGTAATCGGTCATGCAATCACTAATCCCGAATGGGCTAACATTGATGACTTGGAAGGCGGACGCGGCTATTGGGCTCCGGATATTTCGTACTACAACGGCAAGTTCTATATCACAGCAACATTAAGATACAACGACACAGGCAAATTCCGCAGACAAATTGTTGTATCATCCGAAACCCCTGAGGGTCCGTATTCAAAGCCTGCGTTTATTGAGGAGGACGGAATTGATCCTTCAATCTTCACTGATACAGACGGCAGACGTTATATGCTTCTAAACCGCGGTGCGCGTATATTTGAACTGAACGCTGACTGCACTGAGCAGATTTCGGATGCAGAACTCCTGTACTACGGCGATAATAAGCGTGCTCCCGAGGGTCCGCACATTTTGTATAAAGACGGATATTATTATCTCTTTGAGGCAGAAGGCGGAACAGCATTAATGCACCAAATCACCGTTTCAAGAAGCAAAACACTCAAAGGTGTTTACGAACCCTGTCCGTATAATCCAATCATGACTCAAAAAGACTATGACGCTGCAATCACCTGCTGCGGTCACGGAAAGCCCGTTCAGACACAAAACGGCGACTGGTATATAGTGTATCTCTGCAACAGACTTTTGGACGGAAAATGGGGAATGCTCGGCAGAGAAACCTGTCTTGACCCAATCACATGGACTGCTGACGGATGGCCGATTGTTAACAATCTAAAAGGTCCGAGCAGTTTGCAAAAGAAGCCAAATCTGCCGGCAATGACTGTTGAACCCGACGGCGGATTTGACGACTTTGACGGAAACGAAATTAAACCCTACTGGATTTTCTCGCGTACTCCCGAAGCAGACGGAATAAAAGTGGAAAACAGCCGTCTTTATATCAAGGGTTCAAAAGAACCATTGAGCTCTATGTTTGGAAAAAACATCACCGTTCAGCGTCAGAAAGACTTTAACTTTGATGTAATCGCAAAGCTGGATTTGGGGATTAATCTTGAAAACGACCAGAACTACGGCATAACCGGATATTATGACGAGAATACCTACTTCACCTATGGAGTATATAAAAACTCAAACGGCGGATATGCAATAAAGCTGTTTGAAAAAATTGATGAAGATGAGAAATATACATATTCAGCAGACATTCCGAATTCAGATGAGCTTTACCTGAAAATCGAAACAAACGGACTAAAACGCGTATTTAGCTACAGTATAGACGGCAAGAATTATACCGAACTTGGAACTGTCGAGAACCTGTACTACTTGTGCAGTCAGGCAATCACAAAAGGCAAGCGTTTCACGGGAGCAATGATTGGAATGTACGCATACAGCGGAAACGCCAATCCGATTTATGCGCCGTTTGACAGCTTTGAGTATATCTCAAAGTAACTCATATACTATGAACAAGAATATAAAAATCGGATTCATAGGCGCCGGTCGCGTCGGAACATCACTCGGAAAGTATTTGAGCAATAACAAATTTGATATTGTTGGTTACTTCTCGCACTCCATGAGCTCTGCAAAAGAATCAGCAGAATTTATAGGCAGTAACTGCACAGCTTTTGAAAACTTAAAAGATTTGGTAATTGCCTCAAATATAATTTTTATAACAACAAATGATAGTGAAATAGGCTCGGTATGCACAAAAATTTGCGCTTTAGGCAAAGAAAATATAAACAGCAAAATATTTTGCCATACAAGCGGTTCTTTATCATCCGCCGAGATACTGAAACCACTTTCAGACCTTGACGCTAAAACCGCAAGCCTGCATATGCTTTTGGCAGTTAGTGATAAGTTTAAAAGTTATACAGATTTTACAAAAGCGTTTTTTACACTTGAAGGAGAAGGTTCATCAAAAATACATGATATTATCAGTGCCTGCGGCAATCAATTCAGGGTTATCGAACCGCAGCATAAAACAAAATACCATGCAGCCGCTGTATTTGCAAGCAATTTTATAGCAGCTCTTTCGCATCTTGGCTGCTCACTTCTGACCGAGTGCGGATATTCATATGACGAGGCTAAACACGCTCTGGCGCCTCTGGTAGAGTTAAACGTACAGAATATAATAAATCAAGGACCTCAAAAAGCCTTGACGGGACCGATTGAACGCGGTGATTTCGGAACTGTCAAAAAGCATCTTGATTGTTTTGACAATACTGCGGAGCTTGATATCGTTGCAAAAGACGTATACAAAAGCTTGTCACGGGCGCTAATATGGCAAACCGGGAATATTCCCGATAACGATACGCAAAATAGACTTAAATAAATGGAGATAAATAAATATGATTACAAGTAAACAAAGAGCATATTTGAGAAGTCTTGCCAACAAAATTCCTGCACTTTATCAGGTCGGCAAAGATGGTGTAAACGACAATATGGTTGAACTGATAAACGATGCTCTGGAGGCACGCGAGCTCATCAAAGTTCACGTTTTGGATAATGCCTTTATGTCCGCGCGCGATGCCTCAGATCAATTGGCTGACGCAACAAAATCAGATGTTGTTCAGGTTATCGGCAACAAATTTGTCCTGTATAAAGAATCAAAAGAAAACAAAAAAATAGAATTATAAAAATAAATTTGCCCAGTCAAATTGTACATACAATTTGACTGGGCTTTTAAATTATTTATTTATTATTTCATTTGCCATTTGTACCAAATCATCTGCGGAAAGTTCGCCGTCAATTTGAGTGAAGTTATAGTGCACATCATCAACACTCCATGAAAGACCTTGAACCCTTGAAATGCTGATATCATCCATACCGTAACTAAATACAAGTTCTCCGGCTTCTTCGGCTCTCTTATCCTCCTCAGTTTGTTCATAGTTTCCCGGAACAAGCTTATTCATATAACTGTTATAATATATATCTATTCCGTTTATATTTGCAATCACTTCACCGCTGTTATCCATTTCGGACGAATATTTATCGACTGATAAATCTACCTCATCGCCGCCTTTTTTATAACGGAAACTGAACGACTTGAACTTTTCGACACTGTTTCCGCTTTCATCTCTTAAATCGTTTTTAACAATAGAACCGCTCTCATACTCGTAACCGTTTTCAAACGACTGTATCAAAACCGGTGCGTATCCGACATCGTCAATACATTCCTCAACCGTTGGAAGCGTCCTATAGTCAGGTATTGCCGATGAACTTCCGTTCCAGCTTGCTATAATTCCGCTTGAAGCAAACGCCGCTGTTCCCAAAATCATTGTTGCTGCCAATGCAATAACAGCAAGTTTCTTTTTAAACTTCATATTATATTTCTCCTTTTCATGATTTAACTTAATACTTTCGGATTTAATTCTGTCTTTCGCTTCCTGCGAAAGATTAATGCCGTTCATTGCTTTTATATAGTCGTTATTTTTCATAATAATCCTCCATTCTTAGCATATCTCTGGCGTACTGGAGCCGTTTTCTCACCGCAGACGGAGATATTGACAGTATTTCTGATATTTCATTGGTCTTGTAGCCTTCGATATAAAACAGATGAATCACCGTCTTATATTTTACAGGCAGGCTCATAACCTCCTGAATAATTCCGCTGTCTGTACCGGTTTCGCAATAATCATATACATCTTCAATATTTATATAATTATGTCTTTTATTAAATCGGTGCATATCGTTACATGTATTAGTTGCAACTCTTATCAGCCACGCTTTTTTATGTTCTTCATCACTAAAATTAGGTGATGAAGTTATGTATTTAAAAAAAGTATCCGAAACCGCATCTTCAGCGTCCGCGCTGTTGCATAATATAGTAAAACATAATTTGAACAGCATGTTTGCGTATTTTTCTACCGTATTTTCAATTTCATCATCAGTCGGCCGCACTGATTGACGCTTCATTGTCATCAGCTCCTTTCACTATTAACACGTTTTGAAAAGTAAATTTGTGATATTTTTTATTATATAGTAATTTTCTGCTTTGCACAAATATAAGTTTGTCAAAAAAATTCTTGCTTTTTTGTTTTTGTTTTGATATACTTAATTTGAATTTATGAAGTTTTTAAAATTGAATATATATTTAATGCACGACACATGTTTTACCATATAATATTGGGTATGTAAATCTGATTACGGAACTTTAAACAACTTTCTAATCTGTTTATACCAAATCTATGGTATTCATGTGTCTTTTTGTTTATATATGGACTTTGTCGAACTTCATAAAAAATAATTTTATTAGGAGGGTGCAGTTATGCCACAAAATCAATTTCAGAGAATGGTGTTTGCCTTTCTCACAGTTTTAGTAACCGTTCATGCGTACGTCTTTTTCAGTCTATACGTTGTAAACGGAAGTTTACTTATGGAGATCAATAATTCTTCAAGCGTACTTGCCGCAATCAATAATCAAGGCGGAGTTTACATGTTCGGCAGATATATGCCGATTTGGTCAGTGGTTCTTATCGAATTCATATTTGCTTATACGCTTGAAGTCATCATGGGCAGTCCATGTTCATTTAAACTTGCTTCTCGCGTGTTTGATATGAAGAACGATAATCCAATGCTGTTTGAAACAGCAATAATCTGTGCTACGGTTGCATTAATGTGTCCTGCAATGAGCTTAATCGCTGCATTTTTATACTATCCGTATTACAGCGGTTTTAACGTGATTACCCTATTGGCAAACTGGATAAAGCTTGTATGCTTTAACTCTCCATTTGCATTCTTCACCCAATTGTTCTTTATTCAACCGCTGATAAGAACAGTTTTTAAATTTCTTTTCAGAAGAAATATTTCAAAGAGAAACGCAGTAATCAACAAAGTATAAAAAACTCCCATTGCCTTTAAAGGCAACGAGACAGCGTGTCGATAAAGTCAAATTTCATCAAGGTAAAATATATAAAATAAAACTCTATGTGATTATGGCACAAATTTTTAGTTGATTTTAAAATATAAATATGATAAAATAGAATTTAGCAAAAATTTACATATATTTTAAATCAACGGAGGGAAACAATGGAACTAAGTAAAATCATTGAAATGGTGGTGTTTGCAGTATATCTGCTGTTTATGCTTGCAGTTGGATTTGGTTTTATGAACAAAAACAACACCTTAAACGACTACTTCCTTGGCGGAAGAGGGCTTAACAAATGGGTTGCGGCTATGTCTGCACAAGCATCTGACATGAGCGGCTGGCTGCTTTTAGGACTGCCCGGCACTGCTTATCTGGTATTCGGCGGAACTACTGAGGCAATCTGGACCGCTATCGGTCTTGCAATCGGTACATATTTAAACTGGCTGTTTGTGGCAAAACGTCTCAGAAAACAAACTGAGGTTTCAAACAATTCAATCACTATCCCGGTTTATTTTGAGAACAGATTTGAGGATAAAACACATATTTTAAGAGTTGCATCGTCAATCTTTATTATGTTCTTCTTTCTTATTTATACCGCATCACAATTCACGGCAGGTGCAAAGCTGCTTGAAGCGACTTTCGGCGTGCCGTATACAGCCGGTCTGTTTATCGGTGCAGCAATCATAACAGGATATACATTCACAGGCGGTTTTAGCGCAGTTGCTTGGACAGACTTGGTTCAAGGCATAATTATGTTTTTTGCCATTTTATTTGTGCCTTTCATTATTATACACCAGCTCGGCGGATTTGAAAGCACAGTCATTCAATTCCATGGTCTTGAAGCTGCAAAGAGCGAAGTGTTCTCGTGGATTCCTAAAAGCACAGCGAGAACAGTTGATGTTTTGCTTCTGATTTCAAGTATCGGCTGGGGACTCGGTTACTTTGGTCAGCCGCATATCCTGTCAAGATTTATGGCTATAAAAAAGTCTGACGAGGTTAGACCTGCTCGTATTATTGCTATGGTATGGGTTCTTATCACTCTCGCAGCGGCGGTTGTTATCGGCGTTCTCGGCAAGCTCTATTTTGACGGCGCTCTTGCTCCGCAAAATTATGCTAATATGGTTAATGCCGACAGCGAACAGGTATTTATGCTTCTTATCCAGAGCATCTTCGGAACCTCAAAGAATATAATTATGATTCTTATTGCCGGTCTGCTCCTCACTGCTATTCTTGCGGCAATCATGAGTACTGCAGATTCACAGCTTCTGGTTACTGCTTCAACATTCGGCGAGGATATTTATCACCTGCTTTCAAAAAATAAGCCTGACGGCAAAAAACTTGTTACAATCAGCAGATATGCAGTTATTGCAATTGCGCTTATTGCTGTATGTATTTCGCTTGACAGAAACAGCTCAGTATTCGACCTCGTTTCGATGGCATGGGGAGGCTTTGGCGCCGCATTCGGTCCTTGTATTCTGTTCTCGCTGTATTTCAGAAAAATGACTGCTCCTGCTGCTATTGCAGGTGTGCTTATCGGCGGCATTGTTGATATTGTATGGCACTATATGAGCGGCGGTATATTCAATGTATATGAGCTTGTACCCGCATTCATCATTTCATCAATAGTGATTGTTGTTGTTTCGCTTTGCACAAAGTGTCCTGAAAGTGTATCTGGTCAGTATGACAAAGCTCAGCAGTCTGAGATATAAAAAAGATAATAAAAATCCCTGCCTTTAGGTGAATGGTAATAAGGAAGTATTGAAAACCATTACTACTTACCGACAAACAGGGTGTAAATGAAATACGCATATCACTTGATTACAGGTTGATATGCGTGTTTTCATTTTTCTCTAAATGATTACGGTCTATATGTCAGCATTTAGGGCAATTTTAGCCCTTATTTTATACGGTTTTCAGGGTGCAAAACAGCCAAAGTAATGATAGTATATTAAAACCCTCAAAATCGCACTTCTAACCGTCCCTCGAAACAGCATGCTTTTTTTAATATTGAAAAGTTTACCAAACACCTTAATTATTAATCAGTCTATTTCCGTAATCTAGATTCTAACCATAATAACTGAATTATTCTAATTTTGTAATTTGATACTTTCCATGAGCAATAAATTTAATTCTTCCATCATCTCTGAGTTTTTGCAAATTACGTCGTATAGATGCACGAATAGTGTTATTTTCAGGATATTGCTCCCGTAATAAAGGTTCATAGACATATAAATCTTTTAATGTAAACTCATTTTCAAAATTCCTTATTATTAGCTCATATAGTTTTTCATGCCAAACCGCACCTTCAATCTCAGAAAAAACATCTTCTGTTATAGTTTCCTTATTCTCCTCAGATAGAACAATCTCATTTAACTTTTCAAGTGCATTATAAAACAGTATGCTTAAGTTCTCGCATAAAGTTTTAATTTTTGTGTATTCATCTTTTTTTAAGAATTTGCTGTGAGCAACTTTGCAGCGTAACTTATAAAGTTCATCCCAATCTTTTTTTATAACATCAGCATCAACATTACTTCCGATTATTTCTTTAAAATAACGATTCCAATGGCTATCCCTTTTATAATTCAATAAATTTATGTCTGTCGGAAAAGTGTTTTCTTCCAAAGAATCTATGATTTTCATTATATCATCTTGTTTTTTTAAAGGACGTTTGATAAACAGATACTTTGTTAAATCAATAAAATCTATATTATGTAGAAAACCACTATCATCATTCTTATCATCACGAAGATTGATATCTGTTGGAATGTTATCAAAAAAGTCCATTCCCACAGATACTAACATAAATTTGGTTATAAGTTTACGCATTAAATTTTCAATTTTGTTAATCTCTGGAAATGCCAATTCAGCATAATGAATGCCTACATCATCCCACAAAACCTCATAATTGCAATCTTTTAAATTGGATGATATAGTAATTTTAAATTCGCGTACTGCTTCTGTTAGAATATCTAAAGAATTTGCATTTGTAGTATATATAGCGATGGAGTAAATGTTTTTAGATTCTGTATATATGAAAAAACGAAATATTTTTCTTTTAAATATTAGTTTATAATATCTTTTATCGCTAACTTGTTGTATTGTGAATTTATCATTCAATTTAAATAATTCGACAATTTTCCCCTCATTATTGAATATCGTGTTTTTTGCATTATTTATAATTAATAATTCAATTTTATATTCATTCATTAAATGTCACCTCCGTATCAATAAAATACAACTCTTGTTTATATTATACATAAAAAAACAGACAAATTCAATATAAAGTTTATTGTGTAGTTATGATTGAACATATAGAGCAATTTCAACCCTTATTTTATGCAGTTTTCGGAGCTCAAAACAGCCGAAGTAATGATATTATATTAAACCCCTCAAAAACACACTTCTAACCGTCCCTCAAAACAGAAAAAGAGCAGACATTTTCTGCCTGCTCTCAATCCTCTTATCTGTCAATATCAAACTTCAATATCGCTTTCATCAGCTTTGCCTTTATTTCCTCTGCATACACATAATTGACCTCACCGTTATATGTTGCGAAAAACATAATGTATGCGTTGTAATGTGCCAACAGTTTTTGCATAGCTGCGAAGTCGCCGGCGTTTGCATTTTTGATCGTTTCAAAGTCAGGCGGGATATATTTATTCATCTTGACCGCCCTCCATAATCTTGCGCAATTTTTGTAATGCCCGAATATGAATATAGCTGATACTCTGATGTGGTTTACCTAATATTTTTGCAATTTCTGTCAGCTTGAAATTTGCAAAATAATACATCAGAATTATATCTCGTTTTTTCTTTGGTAACTGCTATAATGCTTTTCCTAAATCGTAATCATTGACAGAAAATTGATACCCAAAGGCTTCAAAGTGATATTGCAAAATCGGGTATGTATCGCTCTCGTCGCACTCTGAAAAATAGTCATTCCAAATTTCTTCATAGGAAACATTGCGCTCTGCATATTTACCGCTTTCCCGATAAAGTGTAATTGCCTGATACCGAATTGTTTTCTTGCAATAGTAATCAAAACAATGTCTGATATGCTCCTTTTGCTCGTCCGTATATTTCATTGTTATTCCTCCAGAATTGATTTTTATTTTTCAAAATCAATTCTGAACGGCGGGGAGCGACAGCAGGGCAAAAGAAAAAGCCGACAATTTGAGACTTCTCTGCAAACTATCGGCTCTGCGTCTTGTTGCTTCGTTATAAACTCTGCGTCTTGCGTCGGGCTCTATAATATGTCAGGTGATATTTTTAATTTTCTGATTTTTCTATAACCTTTACCGTCAGCCTTTCAACATCTATTAAACTTTCCTTTTTGCACTTAGGGCAAAAAAGAGGAAAATTTTTTATAACGGTATCGGTGCGGATTTTATTACAAGTTTTATTACCGCATATGGGACAGTGTATCCATTCAGTCTTTTCTCTTAGCATAGTTATTTTTTCATCCAAGACATTAAGCCCCTAAGTTCTGCACCAACTTTTTCTATTTCGTGCTCCGACTCAATTCGCTTCTTTGCATTAAAATATGTTCTGCCTATTTGATTTTCAAGAAGCCATTCACGCGCGAATTTACCCTCCTGAACATCTTTTAATATACCTTTCATTGCTTTTCGTGTTTCGTCAGTAATAATTTTTTCACCTGTTATGTAATCGCCGTATTCTGCGGTATCACTTATTGAGTAACGCATCATATTCAATCCGCCTTTATTGATAAGGTCAACAATCAGCTTCATTTCGTGGCAGCATTCAAAATATGCCATTTCCGGCTGATAACCTGCTTCTACCAAAGTTTCAAATCCTGCTTTAATCAAGGCGGAAACACCACCGCATAAAACAGCCTGCTCACCGAACAGGTCAGTTTCAGTTTCTTCCTTAAATGATGTTTCTATTACACCGGCTCTCGCTCCGCCAATTCCGGCAGCGTAGGCAAGGGCTTTTTCTCTTGCATTGCCCGAAGCGTCTTGATGAATAGCGATAAGACAAGGAACGCCTTTGCCCTCCTCAAATTGACTCCTTACAGTATGTCCCGGTCCTTTTGGAGCAATCAAGAATACATCGACAAACGGGGGCGGTACAATAAGTCCGTAATGTATAACAAAACCGTGTGCAAAGACGAGCGATTTTCCGTCCGTTAAATTCGGTTCGATGGACTCCTTATATAATGCTGCCTGTTTTTCGTCATTGACTAACATCATAATTATATCAGCCTGTTTTGCCGCTTCTGCTGCCGTAGTTACTTTCAAACCTGCTTCTTCAGCTTTAGCCCAAGACTTACTGCCCTTATACAAACCAATAATAACATCTACACCACTTTCGTGTAAATTAAGAGCGTGTGCGTGTCCTTGACTGCCGTAGCCGATTACTGCAACCTTTTTGCCAGATAAAACTTGAAGATTACAATCCTGTTCATAATAAATTTTTGCCATTGATATGACCTCCTTAAAACTTATAAATTTATTTTAACGGTTAATGTGTTGTTTTTATACCGTTGTGTATATGGTTATTTTTATGTATTTTTCTTTGTTGCCAAATGAACACCGGCAGCAATAATTTGAGTTATTATACCTATGGCACAAAATGCATACCAGCCGAAATGGTTATACATAAGAGCGCCTAAATACGAGCCGACAGCTCCGCCTAAAAACATTGTTACCATATAAACAGAGGTAATGCGATTTCGTTCATCATCACTAAGGCTTTGTATTCTAGTCTGATTTGCTACATTGCAGGAATTTACACCCATATCAAGCAATATCACTCCTAATATCAAGCCCCATACCTTAAATCCAAATACAATAAAGCATACATAAGAAATAAAGATTATACCTATGTTAATACCAACCGTAAATTTTGCTCCTTTTTTATCCGACAGTTTTCCTGCTAATGGCGCTAACAGCGCTCCGCTTACTCCAAGAAGCCCAAACATTCCTACTATATTTGTATCAAAATTAAATGCAGAACTTTGTAGCTGAAATGTCAGCGTTGTCCATAATGCGCTGAAAGCGGCTAAAATCATTGCGCCGTTTATTGCTGCTTCCCTTATGACAGGGAATTTTTTAGGTAATACAAACATTGACTTCAAAGATGAAATATAACTCATTTTGTTGTTCTTACTTGCTTCACAAACTGGAAGTGTAAATTTCAATACAATTAAGAGAATTATCATAAAGAAAGCCGCAAAAAGATACATAGTTTTCCAATTCCAATGTTGTCCTACCACTCCGCTTATCACTCGTGATAAAAGCACACCTATTAAAAGACCACTCATAATATGTCCAATATTTTTCCCTCGTTCTGCTTTGTCTGATAACTTCGCACATAGCGGAAGTAATAATTGTGGAATTACCGATGTTATTCCAACTGCTAAACACGCTATGGCTGTGATTATAAAATTACAGGAAATATACATAACAAGTAAGGATAAAACCGACAAAACATTTATAGTTAAAATCAGTTTTTTTCTTTCCATAAGATCTGCAAGCGGCAAAATAAGAAACAAGCCCATTGCATACCCTGCTTGTGTAAGCGTTGCAAGCAGTCCTGCCGCTGATTTTGTTATTCCGTAATAGTCGGCAACACTGTTTAATAATGGCTGAATATAATATATATTAGCGACCGCTATTCCGCTTGCCGCCGCCATTAAAGCGATCATTCCACGGCTTAGTGTTGTTTTGTTTGTTGACATATCTTTTCACTCTTTCTATCATTCATATTTTTGTATGTTCTACAATCTCTTTCATTATAGAAATCATCTTATCATCATTCCCTTTATTCACTATAAGACGATTTATTACCATATCGTGCAGCATATAGTCCTCCATAAGATATATGTGGCTTTCATCTTCGGTATAAAACGCATCCTTATCAGTTTCAACAGAATATCCGTATAACAGCTTTTTACTGTCTATTGATAAAATAAACCAATGCTTATTGTCCGGCATAGAATGTATTTTACTGTTAAAGTGTTTTTCTATACCCTCAATAGGATTTTCAATATTGTGGCTGATTCCTATAATGTTGCAACCCCTTTGTTTACAATCCTGTAAATCCGACAATAACAAATCATACATTTGGCTCCACATAGAAATCATAATATGATGACTTGCTTCGCCTAATAATTGTTTGCAATAAGAGGTAATATTCTCTCTGCCTTTAACTGTGAATACATATATATCCTGTTTATTTCCCTCGGCTTCTAAATCTTGTAAGTCTGTTTTGACATCTTCGTAATCACGTTCCCATTCTGTTTTTTTTCTTTCCAAAAAAATTTTGCTTGGAACAGGTGTATAGATTTTGGTGTTATCGCTGCTTTCTTCAACCATAGCTAAGCCGAGTTTTGCAAGCGACTCTAAAATATCATAAATTCTCGCTCTTGGTATTCCTGACTCTTTGCTGATTTTATATGCATTAGCTGTACCTATTTTAAGAAGCCCGACATACGCTTTAGCTTCATAAAGGTTTAGTCCTAACTTTTGTAATCTTTCAAATAAAATATCATTCATATTGTCATTACTCCTTTAACATTAAATAGTTACTACTATAGTAGTGATTATACTGCTGTCTATAAAATTTGTCAAGAGTTTTCTCAATGTAATATTTTTAGCTTTGGCAAAAATTATATTTCTTCCGTAGTAGTAACGAAAAGAAAAATATTATACAACAAATGGCTATTTTCAGTTTGGATAATGTATAGAGGAACACATAAAATTTTTCATCAAAAAGGGTTTGGGAAATCCCAACAATCAAAATCAATTTTGTGCAAGTGTGGCTGCACTTGCTGTGCTTGCTCTTTTTCCAAAAGCAGCAAACAACATAAATTTGATTTTTCGTGAGTGTAGCCACACTCGCTTTGCTTGCTGTTCTTAAAAAACGGCAGGCAATGCAAAATTGATTTTTCGTGAATGGATACTCATTCGCTGTGCTTGCTCCTCTATAAAATTTAGTTTTTACTGGAAAGGACGGGATAAGATTGGATAAGAAAAATCAAAGGAATAGCTATGTTTCAATCTACGAAATCGGCGGCACAATTTACGAGGTTGAAACTGCATTTGAGGGTACGGAAACGCTGAACAATAAAATAATTCGGTTAATGCCTTCTGAAAAAATAAAATCAAAAGGGGCTGACAATTCGGAAAAAGCGCGTTACAATGATAATACACACTCTGTTTTGTCGGGCAGCAAAAAGGAGGAATGTTAAATGAATAAGCCCGACACAATTACTGCTCTCTATTGCAGGCTTTCACAGGAGGACGCACTCGACGGCGACAGCAACAGTATCATAAACCAGAAATCTATTTTAGGTAAGTATGCAAACGATAACAATTATCCCTCACCGAAATTTTATATTGACGATGGTTGGAGTGGGACGAATTTTGAAAGACCTTCGTTTAAGGAAATGATAAAGGATATTGAGGACGGAAATGTCAAAACGGTTATCGTAAAGGATATGTCAAGATTGGGACGAGATTATCTGAAAGTGGGGTACTTTTCGGAAATCTTTTTCCCAGATAATGACGTCCGTTTAATAGCCATCAATGACGGTGTTGACAGCTTCAAAGGTGACAACGATTTTACTCAATTCAGAAATTTGTTTAACGATTTTTATGCAAAGGACACGAGCAAGAAAAGCCGTGCTGTGTTTAAGTCAAAGGGAATGTCAGGCGAACATCTGGGCGAACCACCTTATGGGTATATAAAAAATCCTGAAAATAAAAAGAAATGGATTATTGACGAGCCTGCGGCGAAGGTTGTGAGAAAAATTTATGATTTATGTATTGACGGAAAGGGGCCTACGCAGATAGCAAAGATTTTAAGAAAAGAAAAAATATTAACGGTAAAAGCATACTACGCACAAGTAAAGGGACTTCCGTTGTCTGATGAACCGTATCACTGGAATGAAAATTCAGTTGTTGGTATTTTAGAAAGAATGGACTACATAGGCTGCACTGTGAATTTCAAGACTTATACAAAATCGTATAAACTGAAAAAACGTCTTGAAAATGCAAAGAAAAATTGGGCGATTTTCTATGATACACAAGAGCCGATTATCTCAAAAGAACAATGGGAACGGGTACAGGAATTACGGAAAAACAAACGCCGGAATACGAAAACAAATAAGCAAGGTTTGTTTTCGGGATTGATATTCTGTGCTGACTGTGGAAGTAAATTACACTTTGCCACTTGCAAGAGATTTGACAGCACGCAAGACCATTACCGCTGTTCAAAATATAAGGGTAACACAGGAAGCTGTACCGTTCACTTTATCCGTGAAGAAACGCTAAAGAAAATTGTATTAAATCAGATTTTTCAGATTACAGCTATGATGTATGACAATGCTGATGAATTTTTCAATCTTGTAGCAAGGCAGCAGTTAGACGAGCAGGAAAAAGAGATACAGAAGAAGAAAAAACAAATGGCAAAAATCCAAAAACGCATAATAGAGCTTGATAAAATCTTTAAGCGCATTTATGAGGACGATATAACGGGAGCCATTTCACACGAACGGTTTTTGAAACTGTCTGCTGAATATGAAACAGAACAGATAGACCTACAAAAACAGGCTGACGATTTTCGAAAGGAAACAGCGGATTTTGACAGACAGCAAACGGACTTTAATCAGTTCAGACAGATAGTGCGAAAGTATGTAGGCATAACTGAATTAACGCCTACGATTGTAAATGAGTTTATCAAAAAGATTATCGTTCACGCTCCGGATAAATCAAGCGGACATAGGGTACAGAAAATACAGATTATTTTTAATTTTATCGGTGAATTTGTCCCACAAGACGAATTTATCCCCGATAAAAAGAAAGTTCCGCAGAAATATCTCTAATCCTGCGGATTTACTTCCTTATGAACCTCTGCCTTTAGGCGGACACTGTTAAGACAGTAAAGTAGGCTGTCTGTCAAACAGGATTTAAAATAGTCTATCACTTTGCAAGCGATAGACTATTTTTTCTGTACATATAGTGGAACAGATATCTATATTTTAGGGACATTTGGAATTTTAAAAACCGCATAAATACTCACTTTTTCAAGTCTGAAACAACGTCAAACTTAGGGGGTGTGTATAGGTATATTAAAACCCTCAAAAATGCGGTTCTAAATGTCCGCTAAATATTATAGTCTATTCTTTAATATTTCTTAAAATATTGTAATATAAATATTTAAGAGTATTTTCTCTTTTGGCTTTTTTCAATTCACATTCCCATATAGTAAGAACATTCCATCCAGCATCTGTTAATAATTTATAAATTTTTTTATCCCTCTCAACATTATATGAAATTTTTTTCTCCCAAAATTCAATATTCGATTTAGGCATAACAAAATATTTACAGTTTTCGTGTCCGTGCCAAAAACAACCGTTTACAAAGACAATGGTATTATATTTTCGGAGTACAATATCAGGTTTTCCAGGAAGTGTCTTAACATTTTTCCTATACCTTAATCCTTTTGAAAACAGATATTTTCTAACCATTTCTTCGGGCTTTGTATCAGAACTTTTAATCATCGACATATTATAACTTCTGACTTCTTTTGAATGTCTATCCATTTATTATTATTCCTTATAAATATTATTATTCATTTAAGTATTCAATTACTGAATTGATAATATGCCAAAACATTACAGGAGGTATAGCATTTCCTATTTGACGATAGGCTGATGTTTCAGTTCCGGCAAATTTAAAATCATCTGGGAATGATTGTATTCTTGCTGCTTCTAATGGAGTAAATCTTCTGTACAATTCTTTCTCTGGATTAACCAGTAATACCGGATCTCTTGAATTAAGGCTTACTTTAGCTAAATGACTTGTTATAGTCAAGCAAGGCTCGTCTAAATTTTGTGCCAAGCCTCGTTTCATATTATTTTTTGCATTTTTCATTCCCTGAACTGCACGTTCCGAAAAGTAATATTTTTTTTCTTCTATATTTAATTTTTGTACTGCTACCGAAAGAGGTACCCAATTGTTTTCATTTGTTTTGTTAGGGAAAGAAAAATCACCATTATTTTTCCATATATCATACCTTATTCCTATAATAATTACTCTTTGTCTTTTTTGGGGAACACCATAATCAGCAGCATTTATCAGTGAATGAAATAACTTATATCCCGCCTTCTCAAATGTTGAGATAACATTACGGAATATTTCACCTTTGCTTAAAGTCATAAGACCTTTTACATTTTCGGCTATAAATACCTTGGGTTGTTTATCCTTCACAATTCTTGCCATTTGTATATACAGTTTTCCTCGTTCATCAAAAGGATTTTTTGTGGGATTTACGGTACTGAATGACTGACAAGGAAATCCGCCTGTCAAAATATCGTGATTTGGTATATCAGCGGATTGTACCTCACATATATCAGTACACTCAAGTTTTTCAGTAAAAAAATTCAACTTATGAGTATCAATGGCCTTTTGATCTATATCACAGGCATAAATTAATTTACATGGGTGTTCTTCATAGTACTTGCCATTAAAATTAAATCCTCCTAAGGTACCCAAATCAGATCCTCCACAGCCTGCAAATAATGATACAACATTATACATGGTTTGTCACCTCTTCTGTGGTTAAGTTCACAATATTATCAACACTTGTATTTGAAAAATCCACACGGTATGTCATCGGTATTGCCTGCATTCTTCCGTCTTTAAATTTTTCGGCTACATTAGAGAGTATAAATATTACAATTCCATTTCGCGTAAAATATACTCTATAAATTGAATAAAATTCTCCGTGCTGATTAGCTGCCACCCATTCATTACGAGTTATATTTAATGTATCAACCCATAATGTATCATTTATATTGGGACAGGTAAATCTTTTTGTTGATTTAACTTCAATATATTTAACAAATTCATCTTTATCACCGGGTTCTGCAATTACTGATTGAATATCATAGCCAAGACCTCTTGTTTTTCCGAGAGAAAGAACTTTGTTTGCAAGTCTTTGACTATATTCAGCGACACGTTTTTTCTCATATTCATATACTAAATTTTCTCCCTCATCTCCAAATTCTGTCAAATTAACTTTGGTCTTATTCTTATTTTTTTTGTTTTCAGTTGTTTTTAAACTATTTTCATCAATCACAAGAGAATCTGCGCTTGTTTCAAATTTTGAAGCATCTGCTGATATTTTAGAAAAATATAAATCCCATTCAAGTTGCAGAATTTTACGACCATCAGCTGTTTCAATATCATAATCATATATATTAAATATTGGCTTAACATTCCATTTTTCTGCAAACAATTCAATTGTTTCATGTTCTTTTGGATTTAAAATAACTCTTTTATCATCAATAATTCTGATTAAATTTGCCAATTCCAAATAATTAAGCTGTTCATTTATATGTTGATTGTCATAAGAACTCGCTTTTCCAGGGGTCTTCACTTTTCTTTCTATTCCTGATTTTTTATCGTAAACAATCGTTTCTAACACCTCATATGGGCTGGCATTTCCCTGTAGAACATCTAAAGAATTAAGAATATAATATCCAATATCACTCTTTGTTATTTCCACTTTAGCATTTTGAGCTATTTGTAAAAATCTAAGTACAAATGCATTTGCATTTATGCAAATTTTATCTTCCATTCGTTGCTTAACTGTTGTAGCAAGTTTTTGAGTTCCATTTGGAAATTGCATTTTATAACAAATGTCTTTGAAAAAAGCAGGCTGATCATTATCAACAAGAAACTTTTGTGTTCTTTCTGATTCATAAACAATCCCATCCTCTGCAAGATAATACATTCCGAATAACTTGCCTGAAATTTCTGTTCTATGATTGTCAAGAGTCTTTTTTGTTCTATCTGATTCCGGTAGATAGCGCACAAAAGCGTTATTAAATGATTGTTCAAATTCATCAACTTTGCAAGGACATATTTCATTAATTACTTTTGCATAGGCAGGAAGTAAATCGTCCATTTCTTTTTGGGATTTTCCTCTTATAATTGTACATCTATATTGCTTTGTATGATCATACATTTTTATTTTCCTCCAAAATTTTCAAAATACTTTTCCCAATTGCTTCTGCCAACAGTGGCGGTACTGCATTACCAACCTGTTTTAGCTGACTTGTTTTTATTCCAATAAACTCGAAAGTGTCTGGAAATGATTGTATTCGTGCAGATTCTCGTACAGTCGGTACACGATTGGCTCTATAATGAAAGTGATGGTTATGTCCGGTATCTATTGTAAAACAAGGTTTTTCACTGTTCATTCTTGTCCATGCAATATGTACTTTTCGTGTATCTTGTAATTCTTTCGGTAAATCTTTATAGTTTCCGCCATTAGGAACCATTGAAATAATTTCTTTTGTTTTATTGTTATGAAGTGTAATTGAATGATTTAATATTCTTTTACTACCATTACGCATTTGTATTTGATATTCACATTGTGCAGGTAACTGATATGAAATATCTTCTCCAAGAACTATATCGTCAGGAACAAAATCCAAGTCGCTAATCGCTTCTCTGCAAGTTAAAGCCGGTATATTTGTTCCATTACCAATTATGGGAGTTGGATAATTATATTCTAAATTCGTTCTTATTTTTTTATTATTTAGACCAACAAAAAATACTCTTTTTCTCTGCTGTGGTACTCCATAATTATCAGAAGATAATATTTTCATTTGAACTCTGTATCCTATATCGGAAAAATCATTTATTACCTGTTCCGCTACTTGTCCTTTAAATAATCTTACTAATCCAGGAACATTTTCCATAACAAAAACTTTCGGCTTTAATTCAGAGACAATTTGTACAAACGATTTATATAATTTGTTTCTTTCATCGTCAAGAAGTCTTTTGCCGGATACGGAAAAACCCTGACATGGAGGACCCCCTATGATTACATCAACTTCATCTTCGGATAAATCAGTTATGTTTAAAATATCTTTTCCATTGATATTGATAATATCATCATTTAAAACAACAGCATTTGGAAAATTGTGTTTGTATGTTACTGTTGCGTCTTTCCACATATCAACACCAAATTTTACTTCAAATCCCGCTTGTTCAAATCCCTTTGAAAAGCCACCGCAGCCACAGAACAAATCAATTACATTCATAATTTTCTGACTCCTTTTTATTGTTTTTAAATCTTGCATCAATTGGTTTATTTGTATTAATGGGAATAGCCCACACTTCTCCTAATTTAAATACGCCATCTATTCTTCCCTCAGCACAAAGGAGTTGAACTCGTCTTTGAGAGATACCCCATTTTTTAGCGGCTTGACTTGCAGTTATGTACTTCATATATAACACCTCATTTTACCATATCACATAATATATTATATTCGACAGGACGAATAATGTCAAGAGTTTGTAAATGATTTCTAACCATAGTTTATATAAACTATATCTCAACTTGTGAAAAATTTTTCATAAAAAAGGACATAATCATAAATGATTATGTCCTTATATAGATTTGTTTAGCGACAATCGAGCAACGCATTTTTATTTTTTAGCCTCTAATAATAACTTTCTTGCGACTGTAAACATTTCCATTTCGACAGCGGGTATGTCGCGGTAACAGGTGTCAAGCGAAAATTGCTCGTCATAATTAAATGACGGATTTATGGATTGATAGATTTTTTCATAAGCTGCTTTTATCGCGATATCAATATACATACCATTCTTAACTTCGGTGATAACGTCAGCAAGCAATATCTTTAATTCCTTCTCCGCTTGCGCATATGTGTCAGGTCTTAACTGTTTATCCCTCATAACTCGGATTGCGTTTTGTGCGATAGGTGATAATATTCCGTAACCGTTGCCGTCTGTTTGATTTGCCATTACAGCCTTTCGGATTTTTGTATTAGCATATCCGGCGGCTAAGGTGTAACCGAGCTTGCCGGCTTGTACTTCGTCAAGAATATTT
>CAOKIL010000010.1 GCA_948468535.1 uncultured Eubacteriales bacterium | reverse complement strand
TCCTGTTTTTTGTTTTGAGGTTAATCATAAATATTCCCCCTTTTAAATAACCTCATAAACTAAAAAATGCTTCAGCCGAAGCCTCGTCGTCGCAAACTTCACTATGCTTCATGTAATTTGTATACAAATTACATATCCGCTCGCTCCGTTGCTCCTCCTCTCAAATCGAAACACACGGTTTCGATTTGTTTTAAAACCTTTTGTGCAGCTTTTTTTCCATGAAAAAAAGCTGCCGTCTCAAAAACGCAGCCTCAGATTGTCGCCAAACAAATCCATCAATTATCAAAACCATAAGGTAATGCTGAATAGAGCCTGCATTTTTAACAAAAAAAATGAAAAGGCTTTGATAATTATTCAGATTTATTTGGCAAAATTATTATACCACACTTTTGCGCATTTGTAAATACTAAATTTAAACTATTTTTTCAGAACTATTTGTTTTTCCAATCACAGAGGCTGTGACCCATATCTATGATATGGCATGCTCAAACTGAATGTTGTACTCAAATTTGAGGAGTCAATAAATTACTCAGTTGTGCACTGTCTATCCGCCCATTTTGATGCACCCTTTTAAATCCATGGGCAAATATTAACCACCCATACGGCTGAAATGCAGTTTTTCGATACATCAAAAAGGACACCCCAAAAAGGGTGTCCTTTTTTACTGCACTTCGTTTACGGCGACAATCTCGCCGCCGGTATTTGTGAACTTTGACCATGCGTTAAGCGTAGAGCCTGCGCCTATATACTTGTTATCATTGGTATAAAATCCGAGACTGTTATACTTTCCGCTCACCTGAACCGTTATATATACATCGTACTTATCAGGAACTTCAAGTTCCTTATATGTTCCGTCTACCAGGCTAACCTGCATCTTTGCAGGTTCTGAATTGACATCTGTTATTTCACCCATATATTCTTTTGTTTCGCTGTCGTACAAAGGTCCTCCCTTTTGGAACCCTTCAACCGTATAATCTCGGACACTCTTTACCTTGTACACAAACTCTATGTTTGACTTCTCTGATGATGTAACGGCGTCACTTCTTGACGTAAACTTTGCATACAGTCCGAATGCCAGGACAATAACGCAAACCACAACAATTATATCTATAATACTGATTTTTCCGAATAACTTTCCGTTTTTATTCATAGTTAGTATTTCCTTTCTGTCTGATTATGTCTGTGTTTTAACCCAAACTATTCGCTGATGTCAAGCTTAGTGACAAATCCGTGACCTGCCCAACCTTTTGAGCGAACCGCGTCATTATCACCTATTCTTATCGGACTGCCGTTGATGTTTATTTGACTTTCTGTTTCGACCGCATCGGCTTCCATTGTTACATATATGTCATACTTATTCGGAATAGTCTGCCATGAAGCCGTTCCCACGCTCAAATCATACGAAATTTCCTCTGCCGGTCTTGATTCGACTTTTGTTACAACCGCAGGCATCTTCTCTTTAACGCCGATTGTTACATTGTCGCCGACCTTAGGAAGCTCGGTCAGAAACTCGTCTTTTTTCATAAACTCAATCTCTATAGTCGCTTTCACGTTTCTGTTTCCGACAGCAGCTCCGTCAGACGATGAACCGCCCTTTGGCATAATCATATAAATCCCCACTGCAACAACAGCGGCAACGATTAGAATTATTATAAAATCAATACAGTTAAATCTCGGTTTTGAATTACTTTTCATAGAATTCCTCTCCTGTCTCATATAGAATTGCCCGGCGCTTTGCTAAGCCGCCTAAGCGTCTGTGTAATTTTAATATTTATATCCTGCCTTTCATTCAAGGGATAAATACACATCCTCAATCCGCTGCGTGTTAACCTCCGCAGTAAAGTTTGTTTGATATATTCGTTTTGAGTTTTCGCTCATTTTATTATATAACTCTTTATCTGCTATCAGCTTTTCTATCGCATCCGCCATTGCGTCTGCATCTTTGATGGGTACAAGAAAGCCGTTTTGTCCGTCCTTTATCACTCCGGGATTGCCGCCGAACTCGGTCACTACCGCCGGCTTGCCGAGGCTCATTCCCTGTAGCAGCGAAAGACTTGTCGCTTCGGTCCCGAACGAACAATTGCCCTGTATATCCATCGCATTCATCAGCGGTACAACATCCGTCAAAAAGCCCGTCATTATAACTGTATCTTCAAGTCCTTCTGACTTAATCTTAGCTCTAAGCTCCTGCTCTGTATCACCTGTTCCGGCAATCAGGAACTTAACCTTATATCCGCGTTCTGACAGAATTTTGGCACACTTGACAAAATATTTTTGTCCCTTGACCTCGGTCAGTCTCGCGACAATCGCAACTGCCGTTTCATCAGACTTTATGCCAAAGCTGCTGCGCGCCTGCTCTCTCTTCTCTGCGTCAAATGCTGTCAGCGCTTCAACACCGTTTAATATAACATCAATTTTCTTATCGCTTACTCCTGTAGCCGTCAGATTGTCTTTTGCCGCTTCCGCAACCGCGATAATCCGGTCTGCCATTGCATTGTTAACCGCGCCGTTTATCAGCTTTCCGATACCTTTTGAAATCTTCGCGGCCGGCTCGAACACGCTGTGTCTTGTGTATACAACTTTGATTCCGCACTGCTTTGCTGCTATCCTTGCAGACATACTCGCATGAGTATGCACAATATCAGGCTTCAGCTCACGGAACAATTTTTTAAGCGACTTGACCGCCTTAAAGTCAAGCGACTTTTCAGCGAGGTTATCAAGCTCATATACCTTAACGCCCAGCGCTTCTGCCTCCGGCTTTAACAATGAGTTCCGCGGCAGAACTATCGCCGCATCAAATTTGCTTCGGTCAAAATACTTCAAAAAGGTGATTATACACTTCCCGGCGCCGCCGATATTGGAATCGGACGACACCTCCAAAACCTTTATCATTAATCCTTCACCACCTTTAAGCCCAAGTCGTTCTTCTTTTTCTCATCCTTTGCAATATACACTGCGGATATTCCGAGGGCAAGAATGAACCAGAATATAAGAAATACACGGTAGTTATAGAAGCAGTTATCGAACATTCCCTGAACGGCAAATCCGATAACGCCTGCCGTAATCGCGATAATCATTGCGCCGAGCCTGCTGCCCTTGCGCTTTGTTGCCTGATAGCCGTCAATCATCTTCTTTCCGAACATATATAGTGTTGTCAAAAATACGCCGATACCGACAATACCCGTCTCAACCAAAATCTGAAGAAACATATTGTGCGAATGCGGCGCAACTATACCGCTATACGAATAGAACGGATAGACCGCCTTGAACGCTTCAGTACCGGGCCCTATACCCGATGCCCAAAAATCCTTTATCATGGCAAGTGAACCCATCCAAATGTAAACCCTATATGAGGTTGAAGAATCCTTCATGTCTCCGACACTTGTAAACCTGTTGATTATACTCTCAGGAATAATCATAGGCACAAACGGCAGCGCAATAAGCGCCAAACCCCACATCTTTCCGCATACAAACGTCACAAACAAACCTGCCGTAACCATAAACCCTATCCAGCAGCCTCTGGAGAACGTAAGTATCAGGGTTGCAAACATTACTCCGGCAGCAAGTGTAAACACAAGCTTTGACAGCTTATTGGGCTTTTGCCATACAAGAGCTGCACACACCGGAAGCACAAGCAATATATATTCACCGAGAACATTCGGATTTTCAAGCGTTGAATAAACACGCATTTTAATATCGCTGAACATCTCGTCGTCAATCCATGCCGCCGCCGTATCCCAGCCGAACAAATACTGTGCAACACCGTAAAGACACACTATCGTACCTGAAACCGCAAATATTGTCAGCACATCAAAGAGCTGTTTTCTTGACCTGACAGTATTAATCACTACGAAGTAGAACATCATAAACACGAGATAAATGGCAAAAATGCTCAGACTGTTAACCATAGCAAATGAGTTTACCGAGGCGAACAAATACACGGCAAGGAAGCCTAAAACAAGGAATCCCACGCCTTCAAAACGCCACTTAAAGCCATTGTCTGACAACGCCTTTATCAGCAGTGACAAAAGACAGAGCATAACAAGACCTGCCATTGCCATAGTCGGCATGAGCGGAGCTAAAAATACAGTCATATATACTCCTGCAAGAGTTGACTTTAATATAAGGAATAGCACAAACAAGCCCGTGATAACGCCTATGCCGATTAAAGTTCCGGCGTATGCGCCGGCAGCTCCTGACACAATTCCTATAAGAAGCGCAATCCACAGTCTTGAAGATTTTGCAGTATAGTTTTTGTCATAAAACTTATATCCAAGTTCAACACCGCTAAGATGCTGAACAATCTTTGCAAGCCATGACTCGGCAAAAAATTCTGTCAGGTTAAAGTTCGGTATTGTCACTGCGGCTCCGATGAGCAGCATAGCATACACAAATATACTGCCATGTCCGCCTTTAACCGCCGATACAATTATCGAACCGAGACCTGCACCGACCATCAGTATTCCGATAAATCGAGTATTAAACGCCAGAAGGTTGTGCAGATATATATTGCAAAATCTGACAACGCATGACGTTTCAATTTTTTGCTTTAACCTGCTACCCCAAACCTTTTGGAGCCACGCAAAAAACGTGAATGGTGAGTGCAGTATTTTACCGAAAACACTGTACTCAGCGCTTCCACTCAAAAAATGTTCACGTCTGAAGAAGTTTGTAATTACGCTTCTCTGCCACGCGCCCGAAATTCCGTCATAGCACCATCTGAGCAGTTTGTAGACATAGCTCTGTTTTATTATGTTCAATATAAACAGCCAAACTGTCTGAAAGTAATCAATCTCTTTCATGATGTTCAATCCTTTCTTTATTTTATAGCAGATTACGTTCTCTATTTCCCGTGTGAAACAAACCTAATCGCCGTAACTATTTCACTCACTTTAAACAGCCGTGCCAGAACCATATAAACCGCACCTGAAAGCAGAGCCGCAGCGCACAGCTTTAATAATGTAATAACCGTTCCTCCGGCAATATATATATCGATAAAGTCATAAGCCAGCTGAGCAATGATAAATGCGGCCGCTCCGCACACAAGTGTTTTTGCCGTATTCCATACAAATTCTTTAGTGATAACACTGCCTCTGCGGCGGTTTATCATTATCATCAGAGCCGCTGCAATTGCTGTTGAACTGATTGCCGAAGCAAGCGCCAAACCTTGAATTCCTATCTTAAACACAAGTACAAACAACGCCGCAAAGACGATGTTAACCAAAACTCCGAATATTGACGTGAGCATGGGAGTTTTGCCGTCCTGAATCGCATAAAAACTCTTGTTCAAAACTTCACATATTGAATATCCAACCATACCGAATGAATAAAAGAACAATGCCGAGGCAGTAATATACGATGATTCCTGCGTAAACTGTCCGCGCTCAAAAACGACCTTAATAATTGGATTGCTTAGCGCCAAAAACAACGCAGACACCAATGTGATAATAAACACTATCCAGCCGACCGATGTCCGCGTGGTCTCGGCAAACGCCTCATGATTATCGTCTGCGTTCAGTCTTGACAGACGCGGCAAAATAAAGTTTGTAATCGCATATGCGAAAACGCCGACCATGATTATATAAATCTTATTCGCCCAGTTCAGGGCAGATACCGCACCGTCACCCATTGATGAGCCAAACGACATGTTTATAACATTGCATATAGGCTGAACCCACGAACTGATAAGCACCGGCAATGCTACAAGAGCGACCTCCTTCATGCTTCCGTCCTTAAAATTCACTGTCGGACGGTACTTGAATTTGTACTTAATCAGCCACGGAATTTGGAACAAAAGCTGTGCTGCCCATGCGACAAGCATCGACACGCCTACTCCCACAAGTCCCATTCTGTTGCCGAACACAATCAAATAGACTATCATTATGCCGTTTGACACAACACTGATAAGTGACGGAACAGTAAATTCACCGTTGGACTGAAGGATTCCGACAGCCACATATGCGATAGCCGTAAACGCGATAGACGGGAACAAAATTCTGAGAACCTGCGCTGTTGCCTCTACCTTTCCGGGGATATCGGCATAACCGGGAACCATAATTTTAACAAGCGGCTCGGCAAATATCATTCCGAGAACAGCGACAAGCACTGCAATAGAACCGATTATTGTTATAAAGTTATTGGCAAAATAATCCGCTGCTTTCTTGCCTGATTTCTCAAGATATTTATTATATATAGGAACAAAGGTTGACAAAATTGCCACCCCCAGAACCATATCAAAAAACAACAGAGGTATTTGAGTTGCCGTATTGATAATATCAGACTCATAGCCCTGACCGTAAATCTGAGCCACCAGGATTTCACGAAACAATCCCATAAACTTTGCAATAAGTATAATAACCGCCATCAGAGCAATTGCCCAGACAGCCTTTTTTTCGCCTTGATTAGTTTTATTTAGTTCGTTATTCATAAACGTACCTCTTGAATTATGCTATACAACTACTGACAATACCAAATCTCTGTTCACTTCTATACCCGATTGGCTCAGTCCCGTTTTGACCGTTTCATACGCCAAGTCAGGATAGTTGTTTTCTTCACTCAAATGTCCAAGCATGATATTTTCAGCGCCCATGCGAACCAAAAGCTCTGTCGCCTTTGCCGCATCGTCATTGGACAAATGTCCGTAGCTTCCTCGTATTCTCTGCTTCAGCGGATACGGATACGATCCCATCTCCAGCAAATTTATATCATGATTTGCCTCGACAAGCACATCGCGGCAGCCGCCGATTGCGCGAAACACCTCTTCTGTGAGCATTCCCATATCAGTTGCGACAGCGGCGCGGCTCTTGCCGTCATCAAATGTGTACCCAACAGGAAAAGCCGCGTCATGCGGAATTTTAAACGGATTTATATTTATATCCCCTATGACAAACGGCTCAGTACCCTCAAATATTTTTATATTCTTATCATTCAGCTTGCCCAAGTCGTTCTGCATTATTGCCGCCCATGTAATCGAATTTGCATAGACCGGTATATCATAGCGGCGCATCATTACGCCTATCCCTCTGATATGGTCATTATGCTCATGAGTAACAACAATCCCGTCAATATCCTCAGGCGATATGCCTATTTGCTCCATTGCTTCTCTTACTGCCTTGCCGCTGATTCCGCAATCGACCAAAATTTTAGTATTATTTGTATAAACAAGACTTGCATTGCCCTTGCTTCCGCTTTTTAATGATTTAAGCTTCATCATATCACCGCCGGCATATCCGGAGCGTCTTGATTCACTATACGGCGCGTAATCTGTCCGCCAAGCGCTCTAAGCTTATTTTCAAAGTTTTCATATCCTCTGTCTATGTATTGCAGATTGGTAATCTCCGTTACGCCGTCTGCAATCAGTCCGGCGATAACCATTGCCGCACCGGCTCTTAAATCCTTAGCCTTCACAGGAACTCCTTTAAGGCGTGTTCCGCCTTCAACTACAGCGGTATCCTTGCCCTCAACATTGACGTTTGCACCCATGCGGTTCAGCTCGTCAACATATCTCAAGCGATCCTCCCAAACATTCTCTTTCATAATACTCGTACCGTTTGCCACAGTCAAAAGCGTCAGCATCTGCGGCTGGAGGTCAGTTGGGAATCCCGGATACGGCTGAGTTTTTACATTAACGCGTTTAAGCTCCGGAACGTCAACGTAAATCCTGATAGCCTCGTCAAACTCCTGAACCCCTACGCCCATTTCCTCAAGCTTTGCACTGAGCGATTCCATATGCTTTGGAATGATATTAGTAACAGTCACATCACCACGCGTAGCAGCAGCGGCAATCATAAACGTGCCTGCCTCAATCTGATCGGGAATAACGCTGAATGTACCGCCGTGGAGTTCTGAAACGCCCTTTATCTTTATAACATCTGTACCTGCGCCCTTGATGTTTGCGCCCATTGAGTTGAGGAAGTTAGCGACATCAACAACATGCGGTTCTTTAGCCGCACTGTCTATAATTGTTGTACCCTCTGCGAGAGTTGCCGCAAGCATAATATTGATGGTTGCTCCAACTGAAACAACATCCAGATACACAGTATCACCGACAAGCTTCTCAGCTTCAAGATTAACCATTGCATACTCTATATCCGCAATTGCGCCAAGCGCCTCAAACCCCTTTATGTGCTGGTCAATCGGACGCACTCCAAAATCACAGCCGCCGGGCAAAGCAACCTTTGCCTTTTTTAGTCTGCCCAAAAGCGCACCCATTAAATAAGAGGACGCGCGAATCTTCTTTACTCTTTCAGATGATGCAACATGATTACTGAGGTTAGTGCAGTCAACCTCAACCACATCATCACCCACAAACTTAGCCTTGCCTCCAAGACCATTAATTATATCTATCAAATCAATGATATCACTGACATTAGGAACATTCTCGATTATACATTTTCCCTTTACCAGTATAGCGGCAACGAGAATGGCAACAGCAGAGTTCTTAGCACCGCTGATTTTAACTTCACCGTGCAGTCTGACACCGCCCAGTATAACCATTTTTTCTTTGTTGCTGTCCATTGTAATTCCTCCTGTTGTGACCAAAATCAACCTTAGATATTATAACATAAAAAAAACATTTGACAATACCACTTATGCGTTTTTAAAACTATTTGACAAAAAGATTATCAAATCAGCCGCATTTTACTACACATTTTATTATTAATCCTATTTGCAAATCCCCAATATATTGTGTTTGCGATTTTGCAGTTGTACAATTTGTACAACTAAATTGTGCAAATCTGCCTTTTATATCATAATTATAGCATAAAAAAATTACAGAAAAGTTACAGATACCTTAAAAGTACAATTTCCCTCTGTTTTCACCATATTTATACAAATTAATATAATATTAATGTAGAGTATTACAAAATACGTCAAAATTTTATAATTATAGGGAGTGAATATATATGGCAGTTAAAATATTTGTGGATCCGGGTCACGGCGGAACCAATCCGGGAGCTGTCGCAAACGGCGTAACAGAAGCCCAGGTTAATCTGTCGGTTGCGACATACCTTGCCAATGATTTAAGAAACTTGGGTTATGATGTGAGAATGTACAGGACAAACAATGACGAAAACGTAATTTCACCTATAGCTGCGGATCTCAGAAAACGTGCACAGACAGCCAACGAATGGGGCGCTGATTACTTTATTAGCATTCACTCAAACAGTTCGGTCAATCCTGCGGCAAACGGCTTTGAAACATATGTGTACCGTCTCGGTTCAAGGTCGGCACAGCTTGCACAGTCGATTCAGGATACCGTTGTTGCTGCGCTCGGCATGAGAGACGGCGGTGTAAGACAGGCTAACTTCTCTGTACTTCGCAACACGAACATGCCTGCTGTATTGGTTGAACTCGGCTATGTGTCAAACCCGACCGAGGCTCTTAACCTTAACAGCCCCGCATGGCAGCAGAAGGTTGCGTCAGCCATAGCGGACGGAATCAACAAGTTTGTCACAGGTCAGCAGTCATAATAACAGATATAATAAACGGGCGGAAATATTCCGCCCGAAATTAATTTTTGTTTTGAACCGCCTTGACCTCTGACTCAAATAACTCATTTAAGCCCTCATCTCCGACAAGATATGCCGCTCTTAAATCAGCAAGTGTGCCGTCAACTTTAAATCGTTTTATCTTTTCATTAAGTACGCGTACAAGCTCTGAGTTTCCCTTTGCCACAGCGATTGAATACGTCTTTTTATTTATCCCTCTTTGACTGACAAGAACACCCGAATCACTGCTTTCAAGTTTATCGGCAAGATACTCGTCAATAAACAGAGCAAAGCATTGTCCTGCTGCAAAGGCCTCATTTGCCTCGTCATAACTTCTGTATTCTATCATATTATTAAGACCTAAAACCTCATTTAAATACATCGCAGAAAAACTGCCGCAGATAACCCCAACAGACGGTATGTTCTTAATCGAACTAATGTTTACCGTTCTGCTATCGTCAGCTCTCGTCACTATGGCTGAAGAAACAGTGATATAACCATCGGTAAAATCTACTTTTTGCCTTACTCTGTCGTTTTCAGTAAGAGACGACACTGACATCTCCGCCGTACCGCAATTTAGACTGTTATACAATCCGTCACCGTATTCACTGACAAACACCGGAGTTCTGCCGAGTTCCTCGCACAACTTCATTGCCAGTGCAATGTCAAAACCGTTATAACACCCATCATCATCTATATATGCAAATGGCTCGCTGCCCGGCTGAACAGCAATATATATCACCGAATCATCCCGCTCTGTACCAGACTTACTGTCACCGTCGCTGCTTGACATCAATGACTTCTGAGATGTACATGATACCATGGCAATAGTCAAGACAATCGCAGAAATTACCATAATATATTTAAGCTTCAAAACAAATATTCACCTCGTATAAATAATACCATATTATTAACAAAATGGCAATATCAAAAATACAATTTTGCTTAATTGTTATATACGTATATATAAAGGCGTATACTTCCCCGAACAGTGCAAACATTTATTAGAACTTATAAAAGGAACTGTCTTACATGATATGATTTATATAACTTTCATTTATGGTCTGAGGCATAGTGAAATGTTGGGCTTAAAATGGGATATATAATGTAGAGGGTGAATGTAATACACCTAATACAATATATATGGCTGCGGTTCATTTGCGATAATCTGAAATGTAGTTATATATAGCGAAAGGCGGTGGAAACCTGATAATTTCACACATATTCATATAACTACTATATCACAAAAACGGAGGAAAAGCAAATGAAAGAAATTGATTATGTAAAATGCGGAGATTATTATATCCCCGCGCTGACCGTACCTGACAAACGGTACAATATCGGCAAATACGGAATGTTGCGCCGGACATTCTTACAAAAACATCATAACGCGATATATTCGGTTATGATGATGAACGGTACATTGTTACAGCACATTGAAGATGTCAATAAATTATGTTGTGAGGAGTTGGACAGGCTCATTCCTGCTATGGCGAAAAATGAGGGTATAACAGAAGCGTTGAAGTCAAGTAATCAAATGGAATGGGTACGGCGAATGAATGGAATACGCAATTGCGCGGAAGAATTTGTCTATCAAAATTATGTTTACGGAGGTTTTGAAAATTAAGAAATTTAGTACATATATAATCACAGCTATTTTAGCATTATCAAGCGTTACGGCAAATGCGGCGAATATTCCGCATGAAACTACTCCGCTAAATGCTACGGAAAATCAAATACAAATCGTTGAAAGTCTTATAGGCGACATTCTTGATGAGGTACAAGCGGACAAGCTCGGCTACGGATTAGCTGCCGGATATGCAAACACAAGAATTAGAAAAGTAATCATAGCACATCAGACGAACGGTTACGGTTACGGAATACTATCACCTATTGCACAGAACGCAATCCGATATTATCGTGATTTACTGTTAAGACCTGATTATTACATACAAACAGAGGAAAATTTAAGAGTATTACTTGCAGAATTGATGATTGAGGTAAAGAATGTGGCAAAGACTATAACACAGCCTATGATGAGGCGCGGATAATGCTTTACAAAGCCGCTGATGCGTCATTCAATCCCGATACGGATATGGCGGGCGATTTCTGTTATTGGGATATACCGCCTATTGACAGTACGGATTTTACAATAGCAAGAAAGCTACTGTATGAAGCACAGAATACATATTTACAGAAATAAGCTAAATTTAAGACGCAGACCTATTTGGTCTGCGTCTTTTATAGTGGAATTTTTAAACCTCATTTTTGCACCCTGAATATAAACATAATGGTTTGCTTATTTCGTGTTTTGAAAGTATAGGTTTTATGCGGTTTTAAAATCTCTGAATATCCACGAATTACCTATTTTCTATCCTTTTTCCTACTTTTATATACGTTATACCGATTTTTACATTGCGGACTGCAAAATACCGCACTCAGACGGCTCGCCTTGAATACGGTGTTACAATGCTTGAAAATTCGGAGTGGATTTTTGTCATTTACAAGCATAAAGCTAAACATCATCTGAATACCGAGTAACAGCGAATGAAAATCCCATACCATAGTCGGAGCGTCAAGCAATTCAAGATGATAGGTCGGGGCAATACCGTCAAAAGCCACCATAGCTTCTCTGTAAACTTCTCTTGCGGTTTCGTTGTCGCTGTCTAAATTCTCATAATACAACACTGTTGTAAAGAAAGTAAATGCCCAATTTTTGAATTGTTTTAATATCCAATCGTACCTTTCCGCATATTCACGCTGAAATAGCATATTGACTGCCATAGGTCGCTTATCCATAGTCATAGCAAGAGCCATCATATTCGCTATTTATAAAATTTAAACACATATTAAAATGCTGTCACCAAAGATTTAATTATTTATTAAATTCTTTATATCTTAATATATATAATTCATCCTTAGTACATCCATTAGTCAATATATCAATAAATTCATCATTACTCAACTTTGTTTTGTTTTGAACTATCATTGAATATACTTCTCTGATACCGTCTTCTTCATCAAATGCAAGAAAACAATCAGCAATACTATATACTTTCATATTCACGTTCTGCCCTTGTGGATTCAAATGATTGTCGCAAGTTTCTTTTGCGTATTTTTCAGCATGTTGATATGCCTCGTCAAATGAATTTGCTATTACTGTTAAAATTTGTTCTTCAAAAAAAGTTGTGCCTTTATCGTCATCGACAGTATGTTGATATATTATTTTTACACCATATAGATTTTTCATAATTATTCCTCTCTGATTTTTATGAAAATATTAAATTCTTTCAAAAACAGTTCCGTTTTACCCCTCATATTTCTCCTATTAGTAGATGGTAATCTATATTATATATTTTAGATTACTTTTTGTCGAGAGATACAAGTCTTTTATGGTTATAAAATGGGTAGAAGCTTTTTTAGCCATATTTGATATTGTGCCTTTTGTCATATTCAAAAAAACTACAAGGAGGACACAATATGCAAAACTATATTTTTATGAATAAGAGAATTGGAACAACTACATATAAAGTTAAAGTTTATTTTAATAATAATTCAGTGGAAACTATGGAGGACAAAATTCTGCGAATTATTACAAATCACCCATTGGCAAATGACGGAATATGTGATATACTTAATGTATCGCAAATGAGCCGTACAGCCTGAAAGGAGTTACTATGATAACAAACAACAGGCAGACGGAAGAAAAGATAACAGCACTTTATGAAAGACTTTCGCGTGATGATGAATTGACGGGCGAAAGCAACAGCATTGTAAATCAAAAATCTATGCTCGAAGAATACGCAAAAAAAATGGTTTTTCTAACCTCGTCCATTATACAGATGACGGATATTCAGGCTGCAATTTTGAACTTCCCTCGTGGAAACAACTTACCGCTGATATTGAAAGTGGAAAAATCGGTTGTGTTATAGCAAAGGATATGTCAAGAATTGTGCGTGATTATCTACAAACAGGATTTTATACCGAAGTCCTATTCAGACAGCAGGGCATAAGATTTATTGCTATTACAAACGGTGTTGACAGCAATGATAAAAACAGTGGTGAATTTGCTCCATTCTTAAATATTATGAATGAGTGGTATTTGCGAGATTGCAGCCGCAAACAAATAGCCGCATATAAAGCGCGCGGCAATGCGGGAATACCGACTACAAATCACGCCATCTATGGCTATAAGAAAGACCCTGCCGACAAACATCACTGGCTTGTTGATGAAGAAGCGGCGGCGGTAGTGAAACGAATTTTTAATTTGACTATTGAGGGCTACGGAATATCACAAGTTGCAACAATTCTGCGTAAGGACAAAGTTGAAAGACCATCATATTATATGGCTAAAAATAGTGTTGGAACAGTACAGAATAATGTTGACACATCACAACCGTATGAGTGGATTCCCGCAACGGTCGCAAATATACTGTCAAAGCCTGAATATATGGGGCATACCGTAAATTTCCGCTCATATAAAGAAAGCTACAAGGACAAGAAACCTATTTTAAGACCACAAGAGGAATGGCTTATATTTGAAAATGCTCACGAAGCTATAATTTATGAGGAAACTTGGGAGCTTGCTCAAAAGCTGCGTGAAACTAAACGGTGCTATCACGATAGAACAGGTAAAGCAAATACGCTTACAGGACTTGTTTATTGTGCGGATTGCGGCGAAAAGATGTATAATCACAGACATAAGACAAAAGCGAAGAATGGTGTTGATCCGATAACAGGGCTATACCCGTTTGACCATTATGAGTGTTCAAGCTATGCAAGAACAAATATGCGCGGTGAAATAAGCTGTTGCAGTCATTATATCAACACAAAAGCATTACGAGGTATTATTTTAGATACTATACGCCTTGTAAGCCAATATGCGATAGAAAATAAAGATGATTTTATTAAAAAGTGAAAGAGGCTTTAAGAGTAAAAGAGCTTGAAGAAGCGAAAAACATACAGAAGCAGCTGCGGCGAGATAAAAAGCGATATTCTGAATTGGACAGTATAATCAAAACGCTTTATGAAAGACTTGCAAACGGTAAAATATCCGAAAAGCGTTTTGATACGCTGTCTGAGGAATACGAAGCGGAACAAGCTGAACTTGAAAAGATTATTGCAGATATGCAGGCACAGGTTGATAACTTTGAAGAAGATACCGACCGAGCAAATCAATTTTTAGAGCTTGCGGAAAAGTACACAAATTTTGGTAAACTGACAACACCAATGATAAATGAGTTTATTGATAAAATTTATGTTTACGCTCCCGACAAATCAACAGGCGAGCGAACACAGGAAATTGAAACCTATATGAATTTTATCGGTAAATTTGATGTGCCAATGTCCGAACCTATATCGGAGGAATTGGCGGAAACGGAAAAGGTGCGTATAAGGCGGCAGAAACAACGAGAAGCTAATAAACGATATAGAGAAAAACAAAAGCTGCTTAAAGCCGAAGAACTACAAAAAACAAATTAAAGAACGGAGCGACTTATGAGAAATCATAAGTCGCTCTTTTAGTAAAGTTATGGATTGTTTTTACAGAATTGATATGATATAATTGTCATGCAGATAAAACAGAATTGATAAAGGAGAAAAGATATGAGCAATTTGGGAATGTATCAAGTAATGACTAAAGTTGCAAAAAAGGTGGGAGGACCTATAAATCTCATTGTTTTGACTATGGGAGTAGGTGGTGTGATTTACAAAAGTGGCGAAGTTGCATTCAAAAAAATGTACAAGAAGATAAAAAATCAAAGCGGAAAACTTGAAGTGTTGAAAGTATATACTGTTACTTCTTACGGTACAAGCAGCAAGGACTTAATTCTGAATTTAGGCGATAAATATAGAATTTTAGAATCAGATGGTGAATCTGTACTAATTGAAAAAATTGGAGATACCAATAATCCTTACTTTGTATCAGCTGATTTTTTGCGTTCAATATCAGACTTTTGCGCATAAATGATTATATTTGTTAAATAGATTTCAATTTAATCATACAATGCAGGGCAATCCAAAGGTTGCTCTTTTTTTATACTTTAATTTATGCGAATATAAAATACAATATTAAAAAAAGGGGTGTTATTTATGACAGAAAATGAAAAGAAGTTAATACAAGCAAAACACAGACTTGAACAGGCACAAAACCGAAACCGAGAAAAAGAACGTAAAGCTCGGACAAGGCGGTTAATTCAAGAGGGAGCAATTTTATAAAAGGTTGTATCTAATATTAAAGATGTTGACCTTGATAATTTAGAGGATTATTTATTACATATTTTAAAGCGATAGCGTTATTATGGGCGTTCCGATTTTCAGAACGCTCTCTTTTTTATCCCGAAGGGCGCACTTACTCACCACTTTTCAAGTGGTGGTACTTCCTGCGGAAGCCGTCGCGCCCTCTGCGTAAGAGCGCGTCAAATTCGCTGACGCTCATTCGCCGTAAATTCCGACAGTTTTGTGAATTACAAAACAATGTATCAATGCGAATTGATACATAACGGTATTTTCAATACCTTGTCGTAATTTGTGCTAAAACCTATCCCCGATAGCTTTTAGCAATATAGGCTATCGCCTATTTTCTTTTTCAGAAAAAGAAACAAAAACAGTCTGCTCGGCAGACGGAAAGGAGTAAATCGCAATGGCAATTTATCATTTTGAAGCAAAGGTAATCACACGCGGAATAGGGCGTTCAGTTGTCGCTGCCGCCGCTTATGCGTCCTGTTCAAAAATATATAACGATTATGACGGTGTTCAACACGATTATACTCGTAAGCAAGGTTGCATTTACAGTGAAGTATTTTTACCGTCAAACGCTCCGACAGAATGGCAAGACAGAGCAGAACTATGGAACGCTGTCGAAGCTGCCGAAAAATCAAAAAACAGTCGGCTTGCAAGAGAACTGATAGTTGCCTTGCCGGTTGAATTACAAATTGATGAACGGAAATCTATTCTTAAAACCTTTATTACAGAGAATTTTGTTGACAAGGGTATGTGCGCCGATGTCAATATTCACGATACTGACGGACACAATCCTCACGCACATATTTTATTGACAATGCGCCCTCTTGATGAAAAAGGCAAGTAGCAAGCAAAAACACAAAAGGAATACATTTGCAAGCGCGGTGATGAAGAACAAGGTTTTACCGCTGATGAATTTAAAATGACACAAGCTGACGGTTGGGAAAAACAATATCTGTATTTTGTGGGTAAAAAGAAAGTGTATATGACACACTCCGAAGCTATGACGCAAGGTCTTGAACGAGCGAATAAAAATCCGAAAAGCACACGATACGGCAGACAAAATCCGATATGTGCTGAATGGAACAGCGAGGAGCAAATCACGAAATGGCGCAAAGCGTGGGAAGATGTTGTCAATCTTAAATTGGAGCATAAACAGCTTGATGAGCGTGTGGACTGCCGTAGCTTTAAAGAGCGCGGAATTGATGAACAGCCTACAATCCACGAGGGCGTTACAGCTCGTATTATAGAAAAGCGTGGCGGTGTTTCTGAACGCTGCGAGATGAACAGACAAATTAAAGAGGATAACCTATTATTGCATAAGCTGAAAGAATTAGTCAACAGCCTTTAAAATACCGTTGCTAAAATAGCTGAAAGATTAGAGAATATCCGCAACAATCTGATTACGCTGAAATATAAATTCATATTTAATAAAAAGCAGATTAAACAGGTTGAAACGGAAAAACAGCTTATCCCGAATTTAATTAAGCAATTTAGAAAACTATCAGCAGACATTGAGAATAAAACAGCAGAATATAAGAAAATCAAAGCTAAAAAAACCGCTTGCAATCTATTAAATATTATTAAGCAAAATCAGTTATCAAGACAGCTCGAAGTATTATCAAAGGAAATCAAGGAATTGAAATCTGATAAAGAATTTGTGCTGTTTGAATTAGGTTGTAAAACCAAAAGTGATGTTGACACAGTTGAGCAAAATTACAAATATAACCTTGACATAGCCGAGAAATTAAAGGCTCGAAATACTGATTTACAGACGGAATACAGGACAGAAAAATCAAATTATATTAAAATCAAAAATAATATTATGCCTGAAAATATATCAGCCGTACAGGAGGAGCGGACGGAAACTCAATCAGACGGAATACGGCAAATACGCAAGGAATTAGAATATATCTATAAGAATAAATTTGATGATGATATATTTTCAGAAGCACAAACCTCTGTCAATGACGATTTAGGAGAAAAGCCGTTGAGAAAGTCGCTTGTCAGGCAAATAGAACAAGGAAAGCAACAGCAGAAAACAATCTTCTGCAAGCACAGAAATCACGAATATGAGCGATAAATCATATTTCTCTTGAAATTTCCTGCCGTTTATTATATAATAAAAATGGATAGAGTTTCTACCCGTTGCCTTATGGAAAATTTACAGCACTTTTGAATAAAAACAGTTCAGTAGGCTTATGTTAGTAAAAAGCATAGGCTTAATAAATTGTACCCTATTGGGCTGTTTTTGTAAGATAAATTGTGCTGCAATACAATAAAGTCTTGCCTATGTTTTTTTAGTACGTAAGCAGGACTTCGGTGTGCTTGCGTACTTTTTTATGTAAAAGACGCGCCAATAACTAAAGGAGGGATTTCCAAAATGAAACGAAAGATTACACAATTACTAAGTGCTGCATTAGCGGTCAGTATGCTAATACAGTTATTGCCCGCGACAGTCTTTGCCGACAGCGAAACAGCGTCGGACGCGGCAATTAAGCAAACGCTTTTAGCGTCGGTTGATGAGGAACAATATCCGCAGGGTATGTTTGATTTCCTCACACCAAGAATGGAAACAAACGAAGATGTAACTGAAGCAGAATTTGCTATTGTTCGCCGCGGCAATACGGACGAAGCGGCAAGCGTCGTCTTTAAGGCGATAGATATGACCGCAAAATACGGCGAGGATTATACTCTCGAAGTTCCGGGCATAATCTTTGACAAAACATTACCTGAAAACCCCGAAGCGCAGACGCTCATATATGATGAAACAGCTGCAGATGATAACAGCGAGGTTGAGCTTACAGATGTTGACGGCGAAGAAATTGACGTCAACGAAAACAAAACCACGGGTATGGACTTGCAGAGTGCAAGGACAGCCTTAACAGGCGCGGAGTCAGACTATACTAATTGGCGCGAAGCCGATGAGGAAACCACAGAAATGCTTTCCGAAGCCTATGGAGAAATGTATGACGAGCTTGAGGGCGTGGAATATACTCTTGAATTTGAGCCCGGCGAATACATTAAAAAGCTTAAATTCAAAACAATAGACGATAAAATTTCAGAGGATGAGGAACAAGTGCTTTTTGTACTTTCTCACACTGAAAACGGGGCGGTTTCCGAAAATCCTACGGGGTTTATGAATATAAAGGACAATGAGGAAGCAGAAAACATTACTTTTGGTTTTTCTGAAAATTCTGTTACAGTTGATGAAAACAGCGACAAAGCCGAGCTTATAATTGAACGTAAAACAGGACTGTATCGTTATGGTACTGTCACTGTTTCATCTGCTGAATATACAGCCGCAGAGGGAACATATTATGATGGGTTTTCAACGGAAATCGCTTTTGTACCGGGACAGGAATATAAGAGAATTGAAATTCCAATTAAAAAACACCCTGCCATAGACGATGTATCTTTTAAGGTATATATTGATGACAGTAACGAGGTAGCTGTCGTTAACATTGAACACGGCAGCATAATCGGCGAAAAGGAAAACGGTGATGATGTTGTTGCGGACACCGAAAATAATTCCGTGCAGCTTATGTCTGATGATATTCAGCTTATGGCGGCAAACGATAATATATGGAGTAGGAAAGAAAAAGTTACTCCAAAGATTATATCTAATAACGGAAGTTACGGAACATGGGGGGGAGACAACAGTTATTGGTATATTCCAATCAGTTCGTGTAATCAGAATTCATATATCAAATTAAATCTTGACCTTTCAATGGTAGGAAAACTTGGCATAACATCTAAAGAATTCTATGAAGGAACATGGTATGATGATACATGGTGGCTGTTCGGCTGGCATGGAAGCAAGGGCTATTATCATGATATGTGGAATTATGTTAATATCGGATGGGATAATAAAATTAATCACTATCATAAATATGACACAACCGATGTTATCACTTTGAATGATTCTAACAGAAAAACCGGCAGTATCACATACGGAACGTATGTATCCGGAAAGTGCCATGAAGCAATGGGGCTGTTCAAAAAGGATGTAGAACTGCATTATCTTCCTATTGAAATTCAGATTGGTATGTATGATGACGACGCTCTGATACAAAAGAAGATTTATACCTCACCGACTTCATCAAGCAATGACGGCAACGCATTTCTTGCAGGTAAGATTAAATTTAAGGGCGAAAACGCATCAACCACATCAAAGTTTTTTTATAATAATGATATCGTTAGCTTTGAGGAAACAAACAGGACGGAAAAAGACAATACATATTTGTGGGGAATAAAATTTGAAACAAAGGCAGGCTCGACAAATAAATTTTTCTATTACAAGGGTGATTCCTTCTCCATAAAAGACTTATATACGGGCAAACTAAAGGACGTAGACGGCAAAGCAATAGGCAGTACGGCACAGCTGACAGACAAAAGAAACGGCGAGGACTTTACCTGTTACCGTATATATCCCGTATATAAACAAAAGATGGCATATACAACAATTAAAATTGATACAAGCAAGTCACAGTTTGCAACAGGCACATTCAAAAATGAGGAAACAATAAAGACAGGTGTGCTTGATAAAATTCAAATTAACATCGCGGGAAAAGGCGATTATGCTGTAAGCGGATTTAACTACGCGCACGGAAACAGATATGCTCAGAAAGTAACTTTAACTCAAACCGAACGCGATTTGTATAGCGAAAAGCTGTCTGACGCGCATAATGTATATAAATCGTGGTCGCCGATATACAATAAATACAGCGATTGGACAAAAACTGTTGAAAATGCAGACGCGTCAACACCGGGCAATTACCTCTTTTCACCGCTGAAAACGGATAATTCGCTTGAAGCGTTATATCAAAAACCTGAAATATCCGTTGCGGTAAATCCGAAAGCAAACAGCAAGGACGCACAGCAGCAGGGCTATGTTGCATATATGGACGAAAACGGCAGCGGTCAAGTTGCAAAATATAAAAATACTGACGCAAACGGACTTTTGAGGGGTGATGAAATTAAGGTATCGCCTTTCAGAACAGGAAAAATATATCAGTTTGCAGGCGGTATGAACGACCAAGGCAATACAGGATATAAATTCCAATGGCAGGATTTTACGGGTGATATTGACCGTAATGGAATTTTGGAAGCGGCGGAAATAAAGGCGCTCGGAAATAGCTACAACAGCATAAATAAAGACGTGTATGCCGGCGATATATTCAATTTTGCGCCGAATGTTATGGGCAGTCCGATAGTGTATTTTAATATTGTGCCAAAATCCACGAAAGACACAGATTTTAAGAATGTGCTTACGGGAAAAGTATCAATTGACGCCTGTTCCGTAATTGAAAATTCAAGACCTAAGCCAAACAAAAAGTCACAGCCGATAGCGAACGCAAGTATTACGGCGGGCGGTCATACGGTTACAACAAACGCAGACGGCGAATGGCGAATTGAAGCAAGCGATTTTGACGCAGGCGAAACCTATACGGCAACGCTTGCTTACGGCGGCAGAAGCTATACGGGAGATGTAACGGTAAACCGCGCGGCAACTGATTTTGTTGTTGACGAGTATAATACCTTTAATGTAAAGAATTTCAATGCCTATCGCACCGAGGGCGGGGATTTAAACGGCATTTCAAATTCGGCGATTTCAAATGAGGATAAGCGCCATTTATACACTTTTGAGATAGATGAGCTTTTACCGACAACCGCGGCGGTCGGCAAGGTTGAGGTTGAACGCCACAGCTCGGACGGTATGCTCAAAAAAACATATACGGCAATATATAACGAGGAAAACGGTGTATATGAGATTAAAGACCCTGTGCTTTTGGAACAGAACAAAAGCAATCCCGACGCATATAATTACAGCTTTAATCCGGCAACAGAAGCCGTTGCGGCAGGCGATTATCTCACAATACGGGTGTATGACCAATATGATGTAGGTTATATAAAGCACAACATAGGCTTTACATATAAACCAAAGCTGTCGGTTATAAATATTGTAAACTCCTTTAAATCACCGTTAAATCCAACGCTTGAATTTATAGGCGACGTTGATATGGCGTTTGATTTGGGACTTAACGCAAAAATGGACGCGCTTGACAACAAGCTGTCCGATACGGTTGAAAGCAAGCTGAATGTTGAAACAACCGAAAATGACAGAACTATCAGTTTCGGCTGGAATAAGGATTTTAAGAAATCCTATGACAGCAGCAAGAAAAAAGACAATAAAGATAAGGATAAGAAAGACCCTGAAAGCAGCGAAGCGCCTAAAACAGCGGCGGAAGCTGTAAAAGAGGGCGCACAGAAATTAGAGGAAGCCTCCGACAAGCCCGATAACGAAAAAACCGCCGCAGAAAAGGCAAAGGACGACAAAATCAAGAATGAAGCTGCCGACACAGCCAAAGACGCGGTTGACAAAAAGGATAAGGAAAATGAAAAGAGCAGCAAGGTTACGGCAGACTTAAAGGTTAATTTAAGCGTTGCTCTTGAACTTTTAATGGGTTATGACGTAGATGAAAACCGCTACTACTTCAAGGATTTTGTTGTAACGGGTGTTGTAACAGGCAATGCAAGCGCAAAATATGAATATACAACGCCTATCGGAATTGTAATATTCGTCAAGGGAGAATTAAGCGGCGATATAACGGCAATGCTCGCTATTGAGCCGTACTATCAAAATCCTGCTGAACCGAATTATTTATATATGGACGAAGCAGGAACGATTGACCTGACAAAACTCGGCAATTCAGATGTAAACAGACAATTAAGCATTTACGGAAAGCTGATGATAAGACCTAAAGTTACGCTTACCGTCGGTGCATCGCTTCTAAGCGATAAAATAGCGTCTGTTTCCCTAAACGGCGCGGCTGATTTTGATATGATATTTACAACAGCAGGCGACGGCGCCGGAAATGTTACCTTGACAGCCGACCTACTGCTTGAAATTCTCGGCGGATTGGTTAAAAAACGCTGGCTTATAGCAAATAAGAAATACGATATGTTTAGCATTAACAGCGGAACGCTTTCAAAGCTTATGTCGGTTGACGGTGATTACAGATATGATGTGATTACCGAAAATGACACAGACGAAAAGCTGTACCTTGAAAATCGAGGAGAATGGAATGGCGGCGGTGATATTGCCCTGTTCTCCACAGGAACAGACACATATAATGAAAACACTCTGATGACCGGCGCATATCCTCACGCATATCCGCAAATATTTACTATTGATGGCGGAGATGAATATAACGGAGCTGATTCAAAGCAGATTATGATATTCCTTGACAGTGACGCAAGCGGAATAAATCTGAAATATACTATTTATGAAAACGGAAGGTGGTCTAATCCGCAAAATGTAGATAATGACGGAACAAATGACGATACTCCGCAAATTGAGGATTTGGGCGACAAGCTTCTCATAACTTGGTCAAGCGAGGGTAATGCAGACAGCAATGACTTTACCGCGCGTCTTAACAGCCGTGATATAAAAGCGGTGTTCTTTGATAAAGAATCGAAGACTTTATCAGCGCCGCAGTATGTAACGCATACAACCGCTGCGGATAACACAGCGGACGATTTTGCTTCCGCTTCTTACTATGTCGGACCGGACGGCAGAAAACAGCTTTTGGTTACATATGTAAAAACGGATTATAAGCAGACAGACAGTGAGCTTACCGTTGGAGATTTACTTGACGCATATTCAACTGTAGCATATCGTTTCTATGATTTTGAAACGGATAAATGGGTGGATACATATTCAAATCAAGCGTCGCAAAATTTAATAAGCGCAATGTCGGACGATGATATTACGGTGTTTGAGGAAAACTGGTACGGACAGGGTTTTGTTGATTTATCACATTATGTAACGGTAGACGACAGCATTGTTATATCCAAAGACGATGAAGAAATGTCGCAATACGCGGGTCTTTGGCTGAGAGAGCCTCAAAGCAGTGAAATTTCAATAGCAGCTCTTTCAAGCGACCCGAAGGTAATTGAACACGAAACAATAAACTGCGGCAAATATGCCGTGTCGGCATACCTTGTCGATTTAGACAAGCGTACAGAAACCATAGATGACAGAGATATATTCTTACAGCTTTATGACTTTGAGAATGAGAAATTCTATCCGGCAATGCGCCTTACAAATGACGCATATAACCAAAGCTATTTGGAGCTTGCGAATACGCCGGACGGAGTAACACTTTATTATATCTCAAACGGTAATATTGCGGAACAAAGCATAAGCAGGATTTTAGATAACATAATTGAAACAACCGACAAGGACGGAACAGATGTAATGCTTATAAATAAGCATTATCCGGTCTATTCGGGTGAAAAGACAATTATAGAAGCAAAAGAGAATAACCCTTATACTGAATTTATTGTAAATTCAGATGACAGTAATGTATATTTGACTTGGACGGAAAACGGCGTCAGCTTCAAAGATGGAATTGACCGTAACAGCGACGCGGCAACCGAACCTGAAAACTATTATACAGAGCGTCAGATGTATATGGCAATGGAAACCTTTGAGCCGTTTAACTATCCGTATGTTTACGAAAACGGAACCCCCCAAACATATCCGTCTGTTGATGATAACGGAAATGCGGTTGACTGGTCTGTAACTCCTGATATAAACGGAGAGGTCGGCATTGTTAATGCAGGTGACCCGATTATTGAAAAACTATATGCGAGCAAATGGACACAGCCTGTTCAAATGACAGATGAAAAAGGAGCAAATTACAGCGACATTGATTGCGTAATGGTCGGAAACGGAGTGCTTCGGTGTATATATCTCAAAGGTATGTCGGAAATAACAGATGTTTCAGGTGAAATGATACCCGTTGAAAATACGGACAACAGAGAGTTAGTCAGCGCAGATTTTGACTTTAATGTGGAAAGATATACCGTAAGCATTGACAATACGGAGGATATTACAGCAGGACGCGAAGATATGCCGATAAATATTACGGTTAAAAATGAGTCGCTTTTAACAATGTCTGATGTTCCTTTATCACTTTTTATGATAAAGGATGGAGAAAAATCTCTTATTGACGATATTTTAATTGATGAAATATCAGGCGGCGGCAGCATAACGCAAACTCTCGAATGGAATGTTCCTGATGAGCTTGACGGAGTTTCGCTTGTCGCGGCGATAGACCACGGCGGATTGGAATATGATAGCGTAACCGAAACGCTCGATTATGACAGTTTAATTGAAATTACCGATATTTCTCACAAAATGCTTGACAGAAACACAGCGCAATTTACCGTATCAGTGAAAAATAGCGGAAGCGAAAACGCAAAGGGCGAACAAATATATATTAACTGTAACGGAAATGTGATGAAAAGCGATGAATTTGACCTTGTTTCAGGCGATACGGCAAGCATAACCTTTAATGCGGATATTCCTGAAGAAGCGTTTGAGGAAAGCAGAACCGAAACTACCATTACAGAAACCGCAAGTGTCAGAATATACACAAACGGAAGTATTGAGGATTATTCAATTATCCGAAGCGCAGATATAGAGATTGAAGCCTTGATGAATAAGCCAATAACAATTACAGATGAAAACGGCAAAAGTTATACGGATAAAATTCAGATGTCGGCAGGCGATTTACTATTGCTTGAAAGCAGTATAAACAGCGGGGACAAAGTAAACTATCCAAACTTAAATATAGTATCTGATAATGAGGATATTGTATCTGTTACAAACGGCGTAATCACCGCAGAGAAAGCGGGTAATGCGAAAGTTAAAGTAAATATGTATCCTAATATTGCCGCATATACAACAAACGATAGCGATTATATGCAAGCGATTGACAGATATAATACACTTCCGTCCTGTCTGATTAAAACAAAGGAATTAGATGTTGAAGTAGCAAAATCAAATACAAAACACGGCAGCGGTGGCGGCGGTTCGTCAATAAAATCAACTCCGAAGCCAACGGAAACACCTGTTCCAACAGAAGCGGATAAACCGTTAGAAACCGATAATTGGTTTACAGATGTTCCCGAAAACGCGTGGTATTATAGTTCCGTTAAATATGCTTTTGAAAACGGTCTGATGGTCGGTGTCAGCAATGCGGAATTTGCGCCCGAAACGGATATTACAAGAGCGATGTTTGTAACTGTTCTTTACAGAATGGAAAACGAGCCGGATATATCAGACGAGATATTGGGATACCCGTTTGCAGATGTGGACGCTGATAGTTGGTATGGCAACGCGGTATATTGGGCAAGACTTAACGGAATTGTCGAGGGATATTCCGCAGAGGAATTTGCGCCGGAGGAAAATATAACACGTGAACAAATGGCGGCTATTGTATATAGATATGCTAAATTTAAAGCGTACAATACAGAAGCCTACGGCGAATTATCTTATGCTGATAATGACGATGTTTCAGATTATGCAAAGGAAGCTGTAATATGGAATATGCAGAGCGATATTATGCTCGGTAATGACGATAATACCTTTAGACCGCTTTCAAATACAACACGCGCACAAGCGGCGGCAGTATTTGAAATGATTATTGAGAATTTAAAATAACATATTAAAACTCCGTTCCGTTAGGTGAATGGTGATAAGGAAGTATTGAAAAAATTACTATTTACCGACAAACAGGGTTAAAAAATATCCTATCGTTGCAAAACGATAGGATATTTTTCTATCTACGCATAACCCTCAATAGTGGAATAAAAATGAGCATTTAGACGAAATTTTAGGTCTTGAAAACCGCATAAACACTTACTTTCTTGGGTGTGAAATGCCGTCAAATTTATGGGGTGCGTATAGGTATATTAAGACCCTCAAAAATGCGGTTCTAAACGTCCTCATTTTTGTATTTGCCATTAGCATATAACTCTTATTTATATTTGCCTGAAATAATGTCATCGTGAAGTTTTTTATCTGCTATAATAGCATCCTCTATCATTTTATCAGTAATACCATTTATACTTTGAAATCTATGCAAATAAGACTCTAGCCATATTATTTTTTGTAAAGCTTTTGTTTTACCTGTATTTTTAGTTTTTAATTCACTGATAATAGAATAATAATGATTGATTAACCACGGTCTTGAACCCTCAGCTATACAATATAAAAAATCAAGATAATATTGCCCATCATCATCTTGACATATTGGGACTCCAAACTTAATTTCGCCATCACTATCAATTAGAAGTTCTAATACGCTGCTATTGAAAAGTATTCTGGGGTATATCGCATAGATATTTTCTAATTGATATGCCTCAACTAATGCTTTTCCCCAAACAAACATATCATTAAAACATAACTGTCCTACTGATATTCCACCTCGAATTAAAATTCTATCATTCAATGCAAGGAATTGGAATGTTGAAATAAATGCTGTCATGGTTTGAACAGCAGTACAACATTCTTTATATGTATATTCTTGAGGAAGTTTATGCACAAAAATAATATTATCAGAAAAAGCTTTGATTTTTATTTCAGAAAAATTTAATTCTTTTCCATAAACCTCGCACATATTTTTTGCAGTCCCAAACAAATTATATACTGAAGCAAAGAAATTAAATTCATCTTTTTCTATCGCCTCAGTAGAACCTAGCAAATCTACAAAACAGACAATATATCTTTCAAAATATATAATTTCTGAATTGCTTTCTTTATTTTCTATTTCTTCAATCTCTTTTATCATAATTGTATATCCTCTTATCCTTCAATTCTCCTGATACATTTTGATCAATTCCGCAATGCATTGGCTTTCTGTCGTAGTTTTAACGTCAAAGTCGTATGCCTACATTACAGCGCGGTCATTTGCTTGATGTGTCTTGCATAATTCTGGCGGTATTATTAATTCATCATATACTAAGATTATTTATATCTATATTTGCATAGTTAATTTCATATTTATCTATTACATATTTATCAATACCCTCATAAATGATTGCTATGATTGTTTCATTAAATTCTATAGAATTTTACATCTAATTTATGCTATTGCAAATCCGTTGTAAGAGCCAAATCCCAACATATACACTGCCATTGCAATAGCTAAATCATTTGATTTAATGTTTTGTCTTTTTGCTATGGTTTGTAATTCCTCCATAACAGTATCACAAGGGACAAGTGCAGAGCCTAAATCTTCAACGGCACTTTGAATAACTTTTGGCAAAACCATACACATTTGATAAAAAGCATCATCCTGACCAGTTACTAAAGAATAAAACTTGTCAATACTTACTCGGCGTATAAGCCTATGACCAACCTTAACCTTGTCCACTGTCGTTTCCCACTTAATATTTTGTGAACGTTGCGCAATAGCTTCCACAAGAAAACAAGCACAATCATCATCTTTTAATAATTGATTTTGCATTTTTATAAATGTTTTTCCTGCAGATGCGGAATTCATTGTGTTATGTTTATTTTTCATTTCCACATAGATAGTTTTAACCACATTATCATCTGGTAATTTTATCCCATGCTCATCTTGATATATAACATCCCAACCTCCTTCTTCTCCGTTTGGCGGAACATGACAATTTTTTATGTACTGGAATATTCTTTGATGAAAATATCCTATATCATTATTATTTGATTTATCTCTCTGCCTGAAAATTTCGTTACTGACAATTTCTTCCCAAGTGGCTTGATATACTGTTTTATCGAAAATAAGTTTAATAGGGTCAACAAGATTTTTATTAAATCTTTTTAAATCAAATGACTCTAATTTCTCACCATATTTCTTTATAGTATCTTGAACATGGTTTTTAAAATCCTGCTCACTGATAAATGACAAATTCCACATTATAAACACTCCAATCCTTCTTTGATTTTTAAGCCTATTTCGTATGCTAAGTTTACCGGCACAGCATTACCAACCTGTTTGTACTGCTGTCCGATACTACCACAAAATTGCCAATCATCGGGAAAACTTTGACAACGAGCATTTTCTCTGATTGTAAAAGGTCTTGCCTCTAAAGGGTGGCAGCGGTCTGTTTGTTTTTGGCTTGGAGAAGTCAAAACCGCAAGAGATGGTTCGTCTAAACTTAATCGTCTTAAAATTCCTGTTCTGCCACCTTCCATATACCAACAGCTTTTCATATATTCTTTTGCAATATCCTTAGGAATATCACGCCAATAACCACCTGGAGGAACTAACTCAAATATTTTTCTCTTATATTCTGAATAGGGTGTTCCCTCGCTCTTGGGACAATCTAACAATATATCTCGTAGAACGGGCTTATACTTGTGTGGAGCAGGAAAATCAAATTTTATTTTATTCGCTAAGTCGTTTCTTATCCCAACTGTTATAAGACGTTCTCTTTTTTGTGCAACGCCATAGTCCCAAGCATTTAATACTTTTATTTGTGATTTGGTTATTGTATAACCGGCTCTCTCAAATATATCAATTATAGTTTTATATGTTTTTCCTCGGTCATGAGTCAATAAACCTTTCACGTTTTCAAATAAAAACATTTTAGGCTGTAGTTTTTCTAAAAACATCGCATAATGGTAAAACAATGTTCCTCTTGCGTCCTCTAAACCTAATCGTTTTCCGGCATAAGAAAATGATTGACACGGTGCACCGCCTGATAACAAATCTAATTCACATTTTTTTATTCCAAAATATTTTTCTAAATCCAAGCATGATATATTTGCAATATCATCACAAATAACATTCCATTGAGGACGGTTGCATTTCAATGTATCAGCCGCATTTTTATCAATCTCAATCAAAGCTACCGTATCAAAACCAGCTTTTTCTATTCCAAGAGCCAATCCGCCTGCACCTGCAAACAATTCAATAGCCTTTGGTTTACAAATATGAGAAGTATTATCGCTTACAATTTCCATTATATCTCCTATGTTGCAATCTAATGTAAGGCATATTTTTTCAATACTTTCCATAGAGACAGTTTCATTTTTGCCCATTTTTGCCAACACATTAAAACTAATACCTGCAAATTTTTTTAAATCTGTTTTCTTTAAATTTTTGTCAATCAATACTTTCCAAAGTTTATTATAGCATACTGGCATTTTTACACCTCTCTAAATCTTACACAACCATGGGTTATTAAAATAATACCATATTCTTTATATAAAGTCAATAAATCTCATGATTTCATTAGAAATTTTATACTTGATTGCAAAAAGGACATAATCGAAACGATTATGTCCTCATAAAGTTTATTTAGCGATAATGAGCCTTGCATTTTTATTTTTGAGCCTCTAATAACAGCTTTTTTGTAACTGTTAGTTTTTCCATTCCGACAGTGGGAATATCTCGGTAACAGGTATCAAGTGAAAATTGCTCGTCATAGTTAAATGACGCATCTACTGATTTATAAATTATTCCGTATGCCTCTTTGACAGCTTCCATATAATCCTTACCGTTCTGAACCTCTGTAATAAGGTCGGCGAGTAATACCTTTAATTCTGCCTCTGCTTGTGCGTAGGCTTCAGGTCGGATTTGCATATCACGCATAACTCTGATTGCGTTCTGTGCAATTGGTGATAATATACCGTAACCGTCTGTCTGATTTGCCATAACTGCTTTTCGTATTCTTGTATTTGCATACCCTGCGGCCAATGTATAACTGAGCTTGCCACTCTGTACTTCGTCAAGAATATCACTGATTAAATTTTCAACAATTTGTATTTGATTTTCTGTCGCATTAAGTGGCGCGCTTTCTCTCGGAATTTCTGCGGCATAAGCTGACATATTTGATATTGTCAATGCTGCTGTAATTGCTAATGTGATTATTCGTTTTTTCATTTTCATATCCTCCTTATTCATCTGTTATATCTCTGAAAATTTTGTTTTCGTCAAATACTAAACTATCGCATCTCATCTGTACTCCCAGTCTGAAACCGAGCTTGAAATTTTCAATATCGCTTGTTGCTGTTATTTCATCGTGTGCGTTTATGAGGTCATTAAACAAATCCAGATTCTCACCTGACAACTTCTCTGTTAAAGTTTTCTCATTATTGCAAAATGTTTTCATAGCTTTTGCGTACTGTGATGATAAATTGAACTGCTTAGCATTTGGATTGATGTTACCGTAATACAGTTCTTCTATAAAACCTGCCATAAAAAACTCCTTTCAATATTTTTATAATATAATTATATCAAAAGAAGTTTTGCGCGCCCAGCCGGGAAAGCGTATAAAAAATTTTATATTAGCCTGTATATAGTGCCTAAAAGTCAAAAAAGGGTTTGGGAAATCCCAAAAAACAAAATCAATTTTGTGTGAGTGTAGCCACGCTCGCTTTGCTTGCTGGTAGCAAATTTTGAGCATGCGAGGCAAATTGATTATTCGTAAACGGGTACCCGTTTGCTGTGCTTGCTCCTAACGAAAATACTATTTTATCCCTATAAATCCTGCCTGCATATATGAACACCATAGCAACTCAACTGCTTTAAATCCGCACTCTTTCAACAGCATTTTATGATTATCTATTGTAATCGGAAAATACTCTGTTCCATAGCGTGCAATATGGTCTTTACTCTCTTGTTCTGTTTTATCTTGACTTATTTGATATTGTTTCCACCTGTTAAGATATAGCATTGTTCCAAGCTCTGTATCGGGCGCAAAATTTTCAAATGTAATAAATATACCACTTGACTTTAAAGCATTATAACATTTACAAATAGCTTCACGCCGTTTGTCTGCTGACAAGTAATGAAATACTTGAACTGCCGTTACAACATCAAATTCTTTTTCATAATCCATATCCTCAGCATATTTTAAAACAAAGTCCACTTTCCCTGAATTGACTTGCTTTCTTGCAATATCAAGCATATCTGCGGAATTATCCAAAAGAACAAATCTGTTTGATAATTCCAAACCTAATTCTGCCATTTTACCTGTTCCACTGCCGACATCAAGCCAAGATATTTGATTGTCAAAATGACACTTGACTACATTAATAATTTGTTTATAAAACTCCTCATAATATGGCAGCGTTTGCTTTATTTTTCTATCATATTCTTTTGATGAAAATGCGGTTGTGTGTTTCATTTTAAATCCTCGCTTTTGAATATATCAATATCAATTGAATAATCTTTATCAACTAAAATATATCTAAGTCCATACTTTGTGCACATTAATAAATTATTTTGATTTTCGGAAATCAAATATTCCATTGATAAATCCTCATCACCACGCGCCTCAATAACGCTCGCATAGCTTAGAATATCGCTAAAATTATTTTCAATATATTCCTTAGTCATAATAATACAGTAATATTTAATATGCTTTAAATAATAATCATCAAAATCATTCTGCCAATCAAACGGGATATAACAGCCCTCAATAATAAGATTTTGATTGTTTTCAATCGCTGTTTTTACAATTTCTTTGACTATATTCCACAGATACGGAACAAGCTCGTCATCATCGTTGGGCATTAAGGTTGTGTTGTTACTTCGTATAAGTCCCATTTTCAAATGGTCTATGGATAAATACGGATAATGATATTTTTCCAATAACTTTTGAGATAAATTTGTTTTGCCCGTATGCGTGCTTCCTGCTATTAAAATAATCATTTTTGCTCCTTTTAATATTTATCCAAGAACTGTTGAACTTTATCTGCCAGCTTCCCTATATGCAATCCGTCAACAAATGAATGGTGTGCCTGAACGGAAAACGGCAAAATTATTTTCCCGTCCCTTTCGAAAAATTTGCCCCAGTCAAACAGTGGTGTCGCATTATCCTTTTTTCCTGAATTGGTATGTGAAATATGCGTATATGATACCCACGGCATAGGTGAGAATTGAAATACGTCATTACCAAGCGGGCCAGTAAAGTATTCCTGCTGTTCGTTTGCTGTTTTTGTTGCAACTGCAACATACTCTGCCATTGTGTTCGTCAAAGAAACATTTACGACCTTGAACAGTTCTGTTTCCTTATTGAGATATGTAAAAGCTGTATCAATCTTATCAAACAGAACAACCTTACCGTCAACAAAACGATAACGAAATTCCTCTATTTCATTCGCGCATTTTGAAACGGCATAAATCATAGCCATTGTAAAGGAATATTTCTGTTCTTTGATTTTCTTCAAAAAGTTTGTTATATCAAGCTCAAATGTCACACAAAATGCAGGCTCGATACAATTTCTGAACACAACGCAATGCATAGCGCGCTTCCAAGTCTTTTCATCTATTATTTTATAGTTGTTCATCAATCTACCTCTTTTTTATAATCCACCAAAGTTAATCTGTCATTAATCTTCTTCGGTTCGCCGACTCGCACATATTCTAATTTTTCATATAAATGACAATTTCCTTTTTCCTGCAATATCGTGTCTAATATCCAACATTTGCAATCACTATGAATTTTCTCTATTTCTTTTAATGCCGATTGCGCAATGCCCCTATTTTGATATTCAGGAAGAACTGCAAGCGCAGACACTTTGCAAATTTTATCGCTCATTATAATTCTGACTGCACCGACTGCAATATCATCTTCAACAAAAATATATCCTTGTGTTCCTGCCTTTGTATATTTCATTAAAATATCTTCTTTTGTTTCCATATACGGATTAGTTTCTGTATCTTGATATTTTTCAAATAGCGGTTTATATGCAGCTTGTTGTATTCTGAATACATCATCTATATTT
>CAOKIL010000009.1 GCA_948468535.1 uncultured Eubacteriales bacterium | reverse complement strand
CGGAAGAATTTGTTATAACAAAAAGAAATGAGTGGATGGCTGACAAGTCTGATGTAGTGGTTTCGCATGTTGATTTCCCTGCCTGCAACGCTGCACAAATGCTAGAATATGCAAAACAAAAATGGAAAAAGATTATCATGATGTAAAATAAAAGGAGAGATATAAAATGCTGATAGAAATTGATGAACATGGAAAGATAACACTGCCGCTGTCAGCACTTAACAAAATGAATGAATTAAAAAAGAACTATATCAAATTTGATTTTGACGAGGCAGATGACGGAAAGGCGCATGTTGTGATAAAACCGGCTGCTTTAAGATGCGAAATGTGCGGATATGAATTCGGCGTACATAAGGTTCTGAACCTGCATCTATGCAATGTGTGTGATATAAAGTTAAAACAATATTATGATAAACAGCCGAGTAAGTCTGTTTATTACTATGATGAATAATTATAGTTCAAAGGGGATTCTATCCCCTTTGAACTCCAAAATGGGCATGTGTGCATACTTTCAGCAAAGGCTTTGGCAACATTAATCAAACAACTAAGGAATGTATTGACTTTGGTTATATTACAAACAATCATTAGTTATAACATACCACATCATTCATGTGAATCACAGCCACCCCTGATAAAATTCAAATAATTACGCAAGCACGCTCTTTATATACTCTGCGATTTCGGGAACCTGACAGTTCGGGAAGAATAAATCTGCAAACTTATCTCCGCTTACCGCGGTCTTGAGCAAGTCTTGATCGATGTTCTTCAAAATATACATCATGTCCTGATGCGTTACCTTTTTAACCTCGTCCAAAATCTTTTTGTTTCTCTGCTCCGGAACAGCGCGCTCCTTAGGATAGCCGCCGCCCATCTCGGTTGAAAATAATTTCTCGAATGTATAGTCAAGATTGAGTTCCGCTCCCCAGCCAAAACCCTGTGCAAACGGCATAGCAATTGCGTTTCCGTTATTTACCTGACTGAACAAATACGCGTCAAGCGGACTTGTCACATGACCGCAAAGCACGCCGGGAAACGAATTCAGCGCAAGCATAGCGCCCTCGCCTGTACCGCAGCCTGTGACAACAAAATCAACTGCCTTTGAGTTAAGCAAAATTGCGGCAAGGATTCCGTTCATAACATATGTAAGCTGTGCATCATCATCAGCGCTGTACATTCCAAAGTTCAATACCTCATGACCGAGCGGTTCAACCGTCTTTTTTAAAGAATTGTAAATAATCTCATTCTTTGCAGCCTGAGAATTTTCATTAATCAAAGCTATTTTCATTTTTATTACCCCTTTTCAAAAAAAATGTTTATTTTTTTCTACTTTTATAGTATAATGATAATTAAGTGTTTTGTCAACCTAATTTAAAGGGGAAATGAGAAATGAAACCACTAAAAAAGTTAGCATTATTGATAATAGACGATCTAAAAGACTGTGAGCCAATCCTTAGAGAAATAAGCGAAATTAAAGAGCTCGGTTTTGACGGTCTTGTTTTTCAGATACGAAATTACAGCGGTGAGCCTGAATATCTAAGCGCTCAGTATATGAAAGTAATTTCTGATATTATTATATTCTCAAAATCACTTAAAATAGACTTTTGGATTTCTGATAAAAACACCGCAGTCGAACATAATCTCCCTGCACAACAATTCTGCTGCATTAAATTATCCCCCGATAACAGTTATGTTGAAAAACATTATCATTCAGGAATAAACACACTTGACTTCAGCAGCGTACAGGAATTTATAGAGCTGACTTATACAGGATACAAGTCAGGTCTTTCAAAAGAAGCGTTTAACTACATAAGAGGCTTTTTCAGCGATGAGAGCGAGTTTGTACGAGAGGGGCAAAACTCTGATTTAGGCGAGATTCCGTGGTATGATGAAATAATATCGGATTACAGCAAAAAATATAACGATGATATAAACAGACAGCTTTCCGGTCTGTTTGCTCCTAAGGGAGAATCACAAGAGTTCAAGGCGGCATACCGCGCCTTGATTACCGAAAGACTAAAGGTCTGCTATTATGACCAAATTCAGACGTGGTGCAGAGAAAACGACAAACAGCTTATGGCAGAGCTCGGCAGTGAGAATACACCGTTTTTGCAAGCCGGGCGTCACGGTTCGGCTCTTGAAGTACTTAAAGACGTTAATATCCCCGGAGTTTTGGGTTTAGGCAGATATCCCGGAAACTTTTATTATCCCAGAATAGCCTCTTCTGTTTCCCGTCAGTTCAGTGACGGAACCTGCATGTGCAAGGCTCTTTGCGGTGCGGGCTGGGGACTCAATCCAAATGATCTTGAACAATATATTAAATGGCTTATCGAATGCGGTATCAACACAATTATTTTTCATGCCGCAAAGCCCGGCTTAAAGTTCTGTAATATTATTGACCACCCGGCTTCATTCCCGTCACATATGCCGTGGAAGGCTATGATTCCAACTATTTTTGACAGAATGGCTAAACTTGCTGAAATCGAGTTCAAAAGGCCGAGAAATATTCTTGTTATAACTCCGATACAGGCAATATGGGAAAATTATGTACCTGACAAATCAAATGTGCCAATGAATCTATCATATGAACTAAGCGAAAAAACTTTGGAAATCTGTAACAGACTGCACGAGATTGGCAGACGCTTTGATATAACCGATGAAGCTATCTTTGAGAACAATGCAGCTTTCGGCGAAAGGGGCATCACAATAGGTAATGCGACATACAGCACTGTCCTTGTAACCCCCGGCTGTTCTTTCTCTAAAAAAGGTATGATGTATATTGAACGAGCCAAGGCGAACGGGGTTCGTATACTTGAAGATATCCCAACCACAGATACAGAGGTTATACCGCTTGAACTGATTAAAAACTCTCTCCTTGAGATTGTTCCGTCAGAAATCAAGCAAAGCGACTGGTCGATTACATTTCCAAAACAAAACAGACTTGTTCTGTTCCCTGAATACGACGGCAAAAATGCGATATGTGATTTTAAAGCCGAATCTGATTTTTTGCCAAATAATATAAAGCTGTTAATAAGTGACGAGACTGCAAACGTCAGCATAAACAATATAATTGTCACTGCTGAAAGCAAAGACGAATTTGGAATATATTACGACATAACCAATAATATTCTGGGCGGAAAAAACACAATACTTATTGAAAACTGCAATAATATCTATGCCTGTATCCTTGGCGACTTTAAAGCAATGTCATCAAAAGGATACCTGATATATGATGAGCGTCAGCTCCAGACAACCTACGACTTTGTGTTAAGCAATCCGACAATGGAGAGCAATTCAAGTCTGACAGAATGTGGTTATCCGTTCTGCACGGATTATGTAACAGCTAAGAAAATATTTATATCAGAAGAGAACATTCTGCATCCTTATATACAAATTGACTGCCGAAACGTTGCTGCAATGGAAGTATCGTTTGACGGACAGTATATAGGATACTTATACGGTGACAACAATACGCTTGAACTGCCTGCAATTGAAGCCGGTCAGCAGCATTTGATTGAAGTCAGAGCGCTTGCATCAACCTATAACGCTTACGGTCCGCATTATTATTACAAAGGTGACAGCGGAATAATAACACCGGCACAGTATTTTGGTATAAAGAACTTTGCAGATGACGCAGACGCTCCTGACATAACGACAAATAACCGAATAAAACTTGTACACTGGCGTCTGCCGAAAAATATAGAGATTGTACAAAAGTTTTGATATTACTATTATATAAGCCTAGCCTCGTTCCGCTCACCCACCCGAGCGGTGCTTTGCAAACTCTGAGAGTTCGCTTTAGCCAAAGAGGTTTCACCCCTTTAACCCCATATAAAACTAAAAGAACGACACAGCACATGCTATGTCGTTCTTGTTGATTTAATCTAATCCATTCTTTACTTTAGCTTTTCAGCAACTCTTTCAAATATAGCAGCTGTTTCTGCTCTTGTTATGTTCATCTGCGGTGCGAATGTATTATCTTCGTTTCCGTTTATTATTCCCTTTTCTGATGCCCATACAACAGGATTCTTTGCATACTCGCTTATACTTTCTGCATCTGCGTAACCTACTGCTGCTTTTACGCCTATGTCATATCCCTTGTATCTTGCGTAACGATATACTATCGCTGCCATCTGTTCACGGAGTATGTTTTCATTCGGTGCAAATACATCTGCCGAATATCCTTCTATTATTCCGTTTTGGCTTCCCCACGCTACTGCTTTGCTATAGTATTCTTCCTTCGACACATCTGCAAATGTATAATTGCTTTCTGCTTCCGGATTTCCTTCCAGCCTATACAGTACCGTTACAAACATTCCTCTTGTTATTTCTGTTTCAGGCGCAAAGCTCGTTCCGCTTGTTCCTGTCATCAGTCCATTTTCAAGAACATATTTTACTGATGAATAATACCACTCTTTCTCATTTATATCTGTAAATGAACTTACATCCGTAGGTATATTTGTCGGATTCGGGGTTGCCTCTGTTGTCGGTGCTTCCGTTACTTCAGGCGCCACTGCTTCTGTCGGCTTTGGTGTTGCTGACGATATCCAGCCGCCTGATGATATTCCCGGTCTGTGCGGTCTCGGCGTCGGCGATATCGGCGGCAGTGTTCCTGTCGGTATCGGATTCGGACTTATTGTTCCGTTCTCCTCTACAGTAACTGTTTTCTCTGTATCTCCGGTCTTTACTGTCGCTGTTCCTCCTTCAGGGAATGTTACCTCTCCGTCATTTTTCACTACTGCGTTTCCGCTTTCTATTATGACGATTGTGTCATCCTTCTTAACTGTTGAGCCTGTTGGTATATTTGTGTTGCCTCCCTTATTGGTTACAACCTTGCCTCCATCCGGCGCTATAATAGTTATATCTCCTATTTCTACTGTGCCTGCGATTATGTTGCTTTCTTTGTCTAATATACCGCCGCTCGGGAGTGTGATTTCTGTACCGTCCTCGGTCTTTACCTTACTTACTCCCGGTACTATTACATTATTATCTTCGTTAACTGTTACGTTTCCAATTTCAGGCAGTGTAATAGTTACCTCAACATTTCCGTCATTATCATTGTCTATTGTAACTGTTCCGTCAGTATTATTAGAGATATTAACTCCTCCGTTGCTCATGCTTTCACCCGGATTTAAAACTACCGGAAGTGTTATTCCTGCGCTCGGGCTTGCTGTTGGTTCTTCGCTCGGATTTGCTGTCGGATTCGTCTCTGAACCTGCATCCGGGGTTGCGCTTGGGCTTGCTGTTGCTTCAACTACCGGGGTTGCTGTTGCTTCTTCGCTCGGATTTGCTGTCGGATTTGTCTCTGAACCTGCATCAGGGGTTGCACTTGGACTTGCCGTTGCTTCTGCTGTCGGGGTTGCTGTTGGCTCTTCGCTCGGATTTGCTGTCGGATTTGTCTCTGAACCTGCGTCCGGTGTCGCACTTGGGCTTGCCGTTGCTTCTGCTATCGGTGTTGCTGTTGCTCCCTCTGTCGGGTTCGGCGTTGGATTTGTCTCTGAACCTGTATCCGGTGTTGCACTTGGGCTTGCCGTTGCTTCTGCTATCGGTGTTGATGTTGCTCCCTCTGTCGGGTTCGGCGTCGGATTTGTCTCTGAACCTGCGTCCGGTGTCGAACTTGGGCTTGCCGTTGCTTCTGCTGTCGGTCCTACTATCGGCTCTGATGTTGGTTCCGAACTTGGGCTTGCTGTTGGTTCTGCTGTTGGTTCTGCCGTCGGCAGCGTTGTCGGTTCGGCTGTTGGCTCCGGTGTTGCTGTCGGCGCCGGCATCGGTATTACCGTTCCGTTTGGCTCTATCACTTCTTGCTTTGTTGTGATTCCGTCATCTACCGTTACTTCTCCGCCTTCAGGGAATGTTATTGTTCCTTCTTTATCCACCTTTCCTTTTCCGCTGTCAATTGTCACGCTTGCTCCGTCTTTTTCTACCTTGCTGCCTTCAGCTGCTTCTGTTTCTCCATCTCTATTGGCGCTTACTTTTCCGCCTTCCGGCGCTGTGATTGTCGTTTCTCCCACTTTTATCACTTCACCGGTTATGTTTCCGTCCTTGTCTATTGTTCCTCCGGTCGGAAGCGTGATTTCTGTTCCGTTTCCGGTATCTATCTTACTTCCCGGCGGTACTGTTACGTTATTATCTTCGTCCGCACTCACTTCTCCGTTTTCCGGCAATGTTATTGTTATATCCGCTGTGCTTCCGTCTTCCTTCTTGATCGTTACCGTTCCGTCATTATTGTTTTCTATTGTTGTTCCTTTATTTGTTACGCTTGAGCCCGGTTCCAGATTTATGCTCTGCTTCTCTCCCACTGCGTACACTGTTACATCCTCTGTTACGCTTGCTGTTCCTTCATACTTTAATGTAATGTCATCTGCATTCGTTGTCCAGTGGTCGAATCTGTAGTATTCTGTTCCCGGATTACTCTCAGGAACTGTGAAGCTTCCTCCTGCATTTGCATACTGCGCGGCATATTCTTTATACTCTCCGTCCTTCTCATATTTAAACGATGCTTTGTATACCTTCTTGGAATCCTCGCTGCTGATTATCGGATATGTCTCTACAGCTTCGCCGCTCAAATCCTGGCCCCATACCTGCTTTATGCTTCCGTTTTCATCAGTTTCTGTTTGTGATGACTGCAGCAGATATGTTACCTCTCCGTTTCTGAACGATTCGGTATTCTTGCCGCTTACACCCTCGGTTTTATCCTCCGGTGTGTATGCTTCTTTGTTATAGTAACTGTTTGTTACTTTGCCGCTTTCGTTATTGCCTGCTACTCCTCCGACATTGCTGTCTCCGGTCACATTGCCGATACTGTAGCAGTTCTCTACTGTTCCTTTGTTTTCGCCTACTATTCCGCCTACGTTGTTTTTACCTGTTACATCGCTCAGGTTTCCACAGTTCTTTACTGTTCCTTCATTGCAGCCTACTATTCCTCCGACATTATTGCCGCCCGTTACACTGCCTGTTACAACAACGTTTTCTATCGTGCCTTTGTTATAGCCGAACAAACCTTTATTCTCGCCGCTCTCATCATTTACATGCACGCCGATTATCTTATGTCCGCCTCCGCTGAACGTTCCGCTGAACGGATTTTCAGTTGTTCCTATCGGCATCCACGGATTCTCTTCGCTTCCGTTTAAGTCGATATCTTCGGTAATCACTATATACTGTCCTTCATAGTTATTGCCGTCATTCACGTTTTCGCTTAACTCTTTTAAGCCTTCCGCTGATGTGATTACATACGGATCTTCCTTCGTTCCGCTTCCTGTTATTGCTGTCGGCGCTAACTCGTTCCTCAGTATCGGTCTGCCAAGCGTCTTATCCATCTTCCAGATACCGCTGAAGTCCCAGTTAACGAATGTCTCTACTTTCGCAAGTTCTTCTTTGCTTATAGGTGTGCCGTTTCCTGCACCTCCACAGGTGTCAAGGTAATAGCAGTTTGTTATCGTTCCGGCATTACCGGCAACTGCGTAATCGGTAACATCTCCACAGTTATAACAGTTACTTACAGAACCTCTGCTATTTGCCCCTATTATTCCGCATCCATTTACTGCTCCGGCATTATAACAATTTTCTATTTTGCTATCATTATTGTATCCTGCTATTCCTGATGAAGTACCTTCAGCTATCGACCCGCTATTATGACTGGTTTTTATTGTACTTTCGTATACATTACTTCCTGCAACTCCACCTAAAGAACCTTTTCCTCTTATTTCTCCGGCATTACTGCTGTATTCTATTATACCAGTGTGATTACTTCCAACTACTCCGCCGATATTATAATTTTCTCCTGTAACTGCTCCATTATTAACACAAGCCTGTACCGTGGAAATATAATTATATGCTGATATTCCGCCGACATAATTTCCGCTTCCTACAACTGTTCCATCATTAATACACGCCTTTACTGCAGCTCTGTTATTATATCCTGCTATTCCTCCGGCGTAAGCATAATCGCCTCCGCTTATACTTGTTATGTTTCCTGCATTTTTGCTATTCTCTACCGTGCCACCGACAATATTATGTCCTGCTATTCCCCCGACATACTGACTTGATGTTATATCACCAATATTATTAACACCTATTATTGTTCCTGTATTTATGCCAACTGCTCCACCGGCATACTGACTGCCGGTTACTGTAACATTACTTTCACAGCTCTCTACAGTACCATCGTTTCTGCTGACAATTCCTGCTGTTGAATATCCACTTGTTAAAGTGCCTTCAACAGTAAGATTTTTTATTGTTCCCATATTATAACTAAACAACGACTGATAACTGTTTGTATTGTTTATATACAATCCGCTTATCCTATGCCCGTCACCGTTAAACGTACCGGTAAACGGTTTGCTCTTATATGCACCAAAGTATTGACCTATCGGAAGCCATTGGTTATTCTCGCTTCCGCCCAAGTCTATATCAGCCGTAACTAATATATACTGTTTGTTATAAGTATTGCCGTTATTTACACTGTCACGGAAAGCTTCAAGATCCTCTCTGCTTGCGATTATTAAAGGATTCTCTTCGGTATAGAAGTCTACAACAGTAGCTTTTAGTACCGGTCTGCCGAGAGTTTCACTCATCTCCCATATACCTTCAAAATCCCAGTCACTGAATGTGTTTATATCTGCAAACTCATCAAGAGTGATGGATGTTCCATTTACTCTGTCGCCTGATTTATCTCCGCAAATGTCGAGGAAATAACTATTTGCCACAGAAGAATTAAAACATAAACCATATGCATTGTAACCCGTAAGATATCCTGTGTTGTAGCTGTATATTACTCTGTTATTGTTGCCGTTTGAGTTTGTTATTCCGGCAACTGTATTTCCATTGAGCGCTCCTGCATTATAACAGTTAGATATTTCACTATTATCATTAACTATAGCTATTCCGGCAGCTGTATTTTGTGCATTTATTGTTCCTGTATTATAACTGGTTCTTATTTTTCCTTCCTTAGTATTATTTCTTGTTACTCCGCCAACAAAACTTCCTGTTAATTCTCCTGTATTTCCACAATTCTCTATTATGCCGGCATAGTTTGTTCCTACTACTCCACCTATTTCTGAACCTGTTATTTCACCACTATTATTAACACTATTGCTTACAGTTCCAAAATTACTTCCTGCTATTCCCCCGACATAATTACCGCTATTTCCTTTAACTGCTCCATCGTTAGTGCAAGAGGTTACTTTTCCGTTATTCTGTCCTGCTATTCCGCCAACATAAACATTTCCTCCGCTAAATGTACTCGTAACTGAGCCCGTATTTCTACTATTTTCTATTATTCCTGTCGTATCACTCTGCCCTGCTATTCCGCCAACATACTGGTTTCCGCTTACTTCACCAATATTGTTTGAGTCCACTATTGTGCCCGTGTTACATCCGGCTATTCCCCCGACATAATTACCACCGGTTACTTTTACATTATTTATACAGTTTTCTATTGTACCTTCATTTCTGCCTACTATTCCTGCTTTATAACTATATGTATTTGTTACTTCACCTTCAACAGTGAGATTTTTTATTGTTCCCATATTATATGAAAACAATCCCTGATAGCTGCTTGCATTATTTATATACAGTCCGCTTATCTTATGTCCGTTCCCATCAAATGTGCCAACAAACGGCTTTCTGATATATTCACCTATTGGCAACCATGAATTTTCTTTACTTCCGCCTAAGTCTATGTCTGCGTCTAAAATTACATATTGCCCATAATAACGATTGCAATTGTTTACACTATCACGAAAGGCTTCAAGCTCTTCTTTAGTTGATATTATCAGCGGATTATCTTTTATATAGTAATTTGTTGTAATCTCTTCTTGTATCGACTTCAAAGTCGGTCTGGCGAGTACTTCGTTCATTTCCCAAACATCTTCGAAATCCCAGTCGCTGAATGTGTTTATATCTGCAAGCTTATCCAAACTTATATTTGTGCCGCTTTGTCTATCACTTCTGGCTCCACAAATGTCGAGATAAAAACTATTTTCGGCTTGAGTATAATCATGGCATAAACCATATGAGCTAGAAGCTGTAATGCTTCCACTGTTATAACAACTTTGTACCTTCCCCTTAGTATTCATTCCATATGTTATTCCACCAGCTGTGCTTTTTGATGTTATTGCGCCTGCATTATAACAGTTTTGTATTGTACCTTCCCTGTCGACTGCAACTATTCCACCTGCCGTGTTGCTTCCGTCTACTGCACCTATATTATAACTTGTTTTTATAATACTTGCACCGTAGGTATATCCAACTACTCCGCCTGCAATTGTGCCTGTTATTTCCCCGGTATTTCCACTGTTTTCTATTGTTCCGACATTATTGCTACCTGCTATTCCGCCTGTGTATGAGCCGCATTTTATTACCGCACCTCTGTTAATACTATTGCTTATTGTTCCATTGACATTAGTTCCTACTATTCCGCCGATATTGCTGCCTTGCGAAACTCCGATAACTGTCGCGATGTTCGTACAAGAGGTTATTTTTCCATTATTCTGTCCTGCTATTCCGCCAACATAAACACTACCATTTCTTCCGCTAAATGTACACGTGACTGTTCCGTTGTTTTTGCTGCTTTCTATTATTCCTGTCGTATCACTCTGCCCTGCTATTCCGCCAACATACTGGTTTCCGCTTACTTCACCAATATTGTTTGAGTCCACTATTGTGCCCGTGTTACATCCGGCTATTCCCCCGACATAATTACCACCGGTTACTTTTACATTATTTATACAGTTTTCTATTGTACCTTCATTTCTGCCTACTATTCCTGCTTTATAACTATATGTATTTGTTACTTCACCTTCAACAGTGAGATTTTTTATTGTTCCCATATTATATGAAAACAATCCCTGATAGCTGCTTGCATTATTTATATACAGTCCGCTTATCTTATGTCCGTTCCCATCAAATGTGCCCGCAAACGGATTATTGTTGCTTGCGTTGACAAATGTTCCTATCGGCGTCCACTGATTTTCTTCACTGCCGCCAAGGTCAATGTCCGCTGTCAGCTTTACAATCTGACCGCTGTAATCGCTGCCGCTGTTCACGCTGTCGCGGAAGCTCACAAGCTCCTCAGCGTTAGAGATCGCGATATATTCCTCAGCTGATGCAGTAATACTGAGTATTGGCATCATGGAACATATCATGCTAATCACCGTAATCAATGAAATGAATTTTCTTTTCATATTAAATTCCTCCCTTTATATTATTGCTGGTTTTTATTTACGTATTGTAATATATTCGTAATATTAGTATAGCACAAAAACCGGTTTTTGTCAACTCTTAGATACTTGCTATACATTGTATTAGGGAGATGATATAATGAAAGTGTAATTATGATTTAAAGAGATATAAAATAACTGTTAAAAAAACTTAAAAGGTTTTTTAGCTATCTGGCAAAGTCTTTAGACTTTGCCGGAAAAGGAGGAACAGTGGAGCGTGTAATTGATTTTTGCATAAAAAAATCGGAACAAGCAAAACTTGTTCCGATGTGGAGCCGATAAGCGGAATCGAACCGCTGACCTATTCATTACGAGTGAATCGCTCTACCGACTGAGCTATATCGGCATTTACACTCAAAATATTATACAATAAATCAACTGTATTGTCAAGAGTTGATTTTGATAAATATACAAAAAGCCCTAAGTATATACTCAGGGCCTTAATAATCGTATTTAATTATACAAGCTCAAGAACTGAAATCTCAGCTGCATCGCCGCGTCTTGGACCTACCTTGATGATTCTGGTATATCCGCCGTTTCTTTCAGCGTACTTTGGAGCTATTTCATCAAACAACTTTGAAACAACTTCTCTCTTTGTAATATAAGAAAGCGCCTGTCTCTTTGTGTGAAGTGTGTTCTTCTTGCCGAGAGTAATCATCTTCTCAGCCATCTTCTTAACCTCTTTCGCTCTTGTTGTAGTAGTTTCGATTCTACCGTTCTCTAAAAACGAAGTTGTGAGGTTTCTGAGCATAGCACGTCTTTGGTCAGTCGGTCTGCCAAGCTTTCTCTCATGTGCCATTTATATCACCTCTTCCTTATTTTTTAAGTATTAGTCGTCACTTGAAAGTCCCAGTCCCATTGCGTCAAGCTTTGCAATAACTTCTTCAAGCGACTTACGTCCAAGGTTTCTCACCTTCATCATATCATTTTCACTGCGCGTGGTCAAATCCTGAACAGTATTGATACCTGCACGTTTCAGACAGTTATACGAACGCACTGACAAGTCGAGTTCTTCGATTGTCGTCTCAAGCACTTTCTCTTTCTGCCCTTCTTCTTTTTCGACCATAATCTCAACATTCTTAGTATCATCGGACAAGTCAATAAACAGGCTTAGATGCTCACTGATTATCTTTGCAGCAAGACTTACTGCCTCTGCCGGCGGAATAGTTCCGTTTGTCCAAAGCTCAAGCGTCAGTTTGTCATAGTCGGCCACATTTCCCACACGCGTTTTTTCTGTATAATAATTTACTTTTTCAACCGGTGTATATATTGAGTCAGTAGCAATAACACCAATCTGACCCTGTATGAGCTCCTTATTCTGGTCACATGAAACGTAACCGCGGCCCTTATCAATGTTTATTTCCATAAACAGCTTTGCATCATCGTCCAAAGTTGCAATGTGCAAGTCCTCATTGATAATCTCTACATCAGCATCATGCTTAATATCACGGGCACAGATTTCGCCTGCGCCTTCCTGATTAATGTAGATTGTTTTCGGTCCGTCTGCATGAAGCTTTATCGCAAGATTCTTAATATTAAGTATTATCTCGGTAACATCTTCTTTAACACCGGGAATAGTTGAAAACTCGTGTAAAACACCATCTATCTTCACGGAAGTAGAAGCAACACCCGGAAGAGATGACAAAAGCATTCTTCTCAATGAGTTACCAAGTGTTGTTCCATAGCCTCTTTCCAGAGGTTCAATAACGAATTTCGCGTATTTTTCATCATCAGATGCTTCGATACACTCAATTCTGGGCTTTTCTATTTCAATCATTGTTAGACCTCCTATGAATTAGGATTGTAGGCGGCACCTACTATTTGCTGTAATACTCGACTATCAAATGCTCCTCAACAGGGAAATCGATATCCTCTCTGTCAGCAAGTGCAATGATTTTCCCCTCGCATGTGTCTTTGTTCATATCAATCCACTTCGGAACCAGTCTGTTTGAGTTTCTTTCGATAATATCTTTCATTCTGTCAGCGTTTCTGCTGCTCTCTTTAAGACTAATAACCTCACCCGGCTTAACCAGATATGAAGGGATATTAACTCTCTTTCCGTTTATTGTAACATGACCGTGATTAACAATCTGTCTTGCCTCACGTCTTGTATTAGCGAGACCCATACGGAAAATAACGTTGTCAAGTCTTGACTCCAAGATTCGGAGCAGACATTCGCCTGTTACGCCGTTCATCTTTGTAGCCATAACATAGTATTTTGCGAACTGTTTTTCAAGTACGCCATATATAAATCTGACTTTTTGCTTTTCATTAAGCTGCATACCATACTCGCTCTGCTTTTTGCGTCTCTGGTCAAAAGTTCTGTTTGAACTCTTGTCTATACCCATAACAGACGGCTCGATACCGAGTGTACGGCATCTTTTAAGCACAGGCTGCATATTCTTAGCCATACTTTTTTCCTCCTTACAATATCATCTATTACACACGTCTTCTCTTCGGCGGTCTGCAACCGTTGTGCGGAATAGGTGTAACGTCCTTTATCATATTTACTTCGAGTCCTGCAACCTGAAGCGCTCTGATAGCAGCTTCACGTCCGGCACCCGGACCTTTAACATATACTTCAACTGTCTTTAAACCATGCTCCATTGCAGCTCTTGCAGCTGTCTCTGCAGCCATCTGTGCTGCGAACGGAGTGCTCTTCTTAGAACCTCTAAATCCGAGACCGCCTGCGCTCGCCCATGATATAGCGTTTCCGGCTACGTCTGTAATAGTAACAATGGTATTATTAAATGTAGATTTGATATGTGCAGCGCCGCGCTCTATATGTTTTTTCTCCTTGCGGCGTCTTGACTTCTTTACTACTTTTGCCATTTGTTAGTTCACCTCCTAATAGAAATACGGTATCTCACAATATGAATCTGTAATTCGCTGAATAATATTTGTCCATATTGAAGAAAATTCAAAATCAATAAAACTATCTGTTAATAAGCAATGATAAGTAAATTATTTCTTCTTATTAGCGATAGTTCTCTTAGGACCCTTACGGGTTCTGGCGTTTGTCTTACTGCGCTGTCCGCGAACAGGAAGACCTTTTCTGTGACGCATTCCTCTGTAGCAGTTGATTTCCATCAAACGCTTAATGTCCAATGCGATGTCACGTCTCAAGTCACCTTCAACATTGTAGTTGTCGATTTCGTTTCTCAGAGACTGAACTTCATCCTCTGTCAAATCACGAACTCTTGTGTCCGGATTAACTCCTGTTGCTGCTAAAATCTTTTTTGAAGTAGATAAACCAATACCAAAAATGTATGTGAGACCTATTTCAACTCTCTTCTCGTTTGGTAAATCCACACCTGCGATACGTGCCATAATTAAATTTCACCTCCATAAAATTTTCTAATGAAAAAGTGGAGCAGAATTTCACCCACAACAAAATTGCGGCGTCGGCAAAAATATAGTGGTCTTAATGCCTAACCCTGCCCGCATTATGTCAATGCTTAACCCTGCTTTTGCTTATGACGTGGGTTTTCGCAAATAACCATAATCTTACCTTTTCTCTTAATTATTTTGCACTTTTCACAAATAGGCTTAACTGAAGGTCTTACTTTCATTTCCTTCACCTCCTAAATTTGTATTATGTTCGGTTTTCAGGATATTTATTCCTATAATCCCATATTAATCGAACCCTAATATTCTACCACATACTTTATATTTAGTCAAGTATTGTACAAATTAATTTTGCCAAAACTTTACCAAACTTTTACGCCTGTTCATCTGTATTTTAAGACAAGATTGCTATCTTCGATTTTTTTCGAGCGTACTCGTATGTTTTATTAAATCTTTACCTTTCACTATCCTGCAAACAGCAGACAAACACAAAAACAGACAAACCGATTTTTTACATAACAACAGCCTCCCCGCGAATTGCTAATATGAAAAATATGGTTGTTTTTAAATTATAAACTCTATTTTGTCAGTGTTAAATTGCTGCAATTATTTTGCACGCCATGTAATTCTACCCTTTGTCAGATCATACGGTGAGATTTCAACCGTAACCTTGTCACCCGGCAAAATTTTAATATAGTGCATTCTGAGCTTTCCCGAAATATGCGCCAATATTTGATGACCGTTTTCAAGCTCAACCTTGAATGTTGCATTAGGCAGCGCTTCAATTACCTTACCTTCAACCTCTAAAACATCTTCCTTTGACATAGCTTATACCTCCTTTAATATTTTTCTTATTTTAGCATCCTGCAGAGCCGTCATGTCCAAATCAGACTTGCCAACATACTCAAGATGCAAATTCTTTTTCAGCTTCGGATTTTCAATTTTTCTGTTTTTGCCGTTGCAGATTCTGACGTATTCGTGATCAATCACCTCAATCACAAGATGCAATCGTCCGCTTCCTCTGCCGGCAGTGGATTTTACAATATCACCGACTGACAGCGCCGGTCTTTTTGCGTTCGTGTTGTTCATGCCTTCACCTAAACTAAATTTACAATAATTTAATCACTCTACCTCCGGACTGCCTTTCGGGAAGGTCAGCAATACAGGTTCGTCTTTGGTAATCAGAACGGTGTTTTCATAGTGGGCTGTATTCTTGCCGTCTTTTGTGATTACCGCCCATTCATTATCGGCAACATAAACATCTTTTTTGCCAGCGCAAATCATGGGTTCAATAGCTATAACCATTCCTGCTCTGAGTTTAATACCCTTTGATTTTGTTACATAATTCGGAACCTCAGGGTCCTCATGCAAGTCTGCGCCAACACCGTGACCGCAGTAATTCCTCAGCACAGAAAAACCGTTTTCTTCAACATATGTTTGAACCGCGCGTGAAATATCCGAAATCCTGTATCCCTCTTTTGCGAAATTCAGCGCCTCAAAAAACGACTGTCTTGTAACCTGTATTAAACGTTCACTCTCGGCATCTACACTGCCAACCTTAAAAGTACGGCAAGCATCGCCGTGATAACCCTGATAGCACGCCCCCGTATCAACGCTCACGATATCACCTTCTTTAAGCGGTATATCATCAGGAAATCCGTGGATAATACAATCATTAACACTTGCACATATAGTACCGGGAAATCCGCCATAGCCTTTAAACGACCCAGTACAGTTCTGTGATTTGATATAGTTCTCGGCAATCCTATCGAGTTCACGCGTGGTAACGCCGGGTTTAATCGCTTCAGAAACTTTCTGCAAAGCTTCATAGGTGATTCTTCCGGCGACTTTCATTTTTTCTATCTCTGATTTAGATTTTAAAATAACCACTTCTGATTACGCCTCCAGAGCCTTTAAAACTTCTTTGGTTGTGTCGACAATTTCTTCCTGACCTTTAGCAACTCTGAGTATGCCTATGTTCTTGTAGTACTCAATAAGCGGTTCCGTCTGAGTATGATAAGTATTAAGACGTTCTTTAACAGTCTCCGGCTTATCGTCCTTGCGGACAGTCAAATTTCCGCCGCACTTATCGCACACGCCATCTTTAGCCGGCGGTCTGAAGTCTTTGTGATATGTTGTCGCGCATTTCTCACATTCAAGACGACCTGAAAGTCTTTTGATTATTTTTTCATCAGCGACATCAATCATCAGAACCTTGTCTATTTGTATACTCGATGCACTGAGCGCTTCTGCCTGAGCCAAAGTTCTCGGAAAACCATCAAGAATAAATCCGTTTTTACAATCATCCTCGCCAAGTCTGTCTGCCATCACACTAATCATTACGTCATCCGGAATAAGTTTACCGTCATTGATATATTCTGCTGCAATTTTACCGAGCTCGGTCTCATCTTTAATATTCTTTCTTAGGATTGCTCCTGTGGAAATAGTGGGTATATTAAAATGCTCACTTAGTTTTTCAGCCTGAGTACCTTTTCCGGCACCCGGTGCTGCCAATAAAATCAGTTTCATAGTTTACTACCTCCAAATCTTATGCCAATCGGCAATAGAATAAATCAATTTAATAATTTGATTTCATCCATAAAAACGGATAGAGCAGGCGTTTAATCACACTTCGATGTGTGAGTGACACCTACTCGTATCGCAAACAATCATAGTTAATATTGTTAAAGTCAGATTATTCCAAGAAACCCTTGTAATGTCTCATCAGCATCTGTGATTCCATATCCTTAACGGTTTCAAGTGCAACACCTACTACGATAAGCAGTGAAGTACCACCTATTGAGAAATTGGAAATTCCAAGTCCCAAGTTAATGAATATAGGAAGGATTGCAATTAATCCGAGGAATATTGCACCAACGAGAGTAATTCTTGAAAGTGCCTTTGAAATATATTCCGATGTAGGACGCCCCGGTCTGATACCCGGAATAAATCCGCCGTTCTTCTTCATGTTGTTTGACATTTCTATCGGATTAAACTGTATAGCCGTATAGAAATAAGTGAAGAAGATGATAAGCAAGAAGTACAATATAGCATATATCCATGACGATGAAGAGAATACCTTGAGGAATCCTCCCCAGAAACCGCCCGACTGAGATGTAACGCCAAAAAAGCCTGCTATAGTTCCGGGGAATGACATAATCGACATCGCAAAGATAATCGGAATAACACCGGCAGATGCAACCTTAATCGGGATATGTGTACTCTGTCCGCCGTACATCTTTCGGCCAACCATACGTTTTGCGTACTGTACAGGAATACGTCTCTCAGCCTCGTTCATCATGACAACGAGACCAACTACAACTACAATCAGTACAAGCAGAAGAACTACGCCTAAAAGACCGATTGTTCCGCCCTGAGCATATGCGTAAAGAGACTGAGCCATACTTGGCAGACGTGAAACGATACCTGCAAAGATGATAAGCGATATACCATTACCAACGCCCTTCTCGGTAATCTGCTCACCGAGCCACATAAGGAATGCGGTACCTGCCGTAAACGTGAATATAACAACGATTGCGGTGAGGAATCCGGGATTTGTAACAGCGCCGAAACTCTTAAGCATAAAGTAAAGACCAATAGCCTGAATAAACGCAAGCACAACTGTACCATATCTTGTAATCTGTGCTATCTTCTTTCTTCCGTCGTCACCCTGCTTTGAAAGTCTTTCAAGAGCAGGAATCGCAACTGTCAAAAGCTGCATGATAATTGACGAGTTGATGTATGGTGTGATACTCATTGCAAAAATAGTTGCATTCTGAAACGCACCACCGGAGATAACATCAATAAATCCGAATAACGAATTATCTGATGTAAAAATCTCTTTCATTGCTGCCGGATCCAAAAGCGGAACCGGTATACACGAACCAAGACGGAAAATTATAATCATAATAATAGTATATATGATTTTCTTTCTGAGGTCAATAATCTTCCATGCGTTGCGTATAGTTTCAAACATGATTAAATCACCTCAGCCTTTCCGCCTGCTGCATTAATCTTCTCTTCAGCACTCTTGCTGAATCTCTTAGCCTTAATTACGAGCTTCTTGTTTAAGTCGCCACGACCCAAAACAACAAGACCATCGTTAATCTTCTTTATAACACCGTTCTCTTTAAGCATTTCAGCTGTGATTTCGGCGCCGTTCTCGAACTTATTTAAATCTTCTACGTTAACAGAAGTATACTTCTTAGCAAAGATATTTGTGAATCCGCGCTTCGGAAGTCTTCTGTAAATAGGCATCTGTCCACCTTCAAAACCTGGACGTACACCGCCGCCGCTACGAGAGTTCTGACCCTTTTGACCTCTGCCTGATGTCTTACCGTTACCGCTTCCGTGACCTCTGCCGACTCTAAAAGCTTTCTTCTTTGAGCCCTCACTTGGAGATAATTCGTGAAGTTTCATTGAGTCCACCTCCTCCTTCTTTATCCAAAATTCTTTCTTCAAAAATCCATTTGTATATTGCAGTACCTAAGCAAATAAATTACTCAGCTACCGTCACCAGATGCTTAACCTTGAAAATCATACCTCTAATCTGAGGATTATCAGGCTTTTCAACTGTCTGATGAAGTTTTCTCAGACCCAGCGCCTCAACTGTGGCAATCTGGTCCTTCTTCGCACCGATAGTGCTCTTGGTTAAAGTTACTTTTATTTGTTTAGCCAAGGATATTTCCTCCTATCTTATTGCTCGCTCGCTTGTGCGTTTATTAACCCAAAATTTCTTCCGCTTTCTTTCCTCTGAGTTTTGCTACTTCCTCAAGACTCTTGAGTGAAGCCAAACCTTCGATTGTTGCAGCTACAACATTCTTCGGGTTGTTGCTGCGCAAGCACTTTGTTCTGATATCTTTTATACCCGCAAGCTCAAGTACCGCACGCGCGGGACCGCCTGCGATAACTCCGGTACCTTGTGCCGCCGGTTTAAGCAGCACTCTGCCGGCGCCAAACTCACCGATAATTTCATGAGGGATAGTTGTCTCTACCAACGGAACAGTTATCATGTTCTTTTTAGCATCATCTATACCCTTGCGAATAGCGTCAGGAATTTCAGCAGCCTTGCCCATTCCGCAGCCTACATGACCATTGTGGTCACCTACTACTACCAATGCGCTGAATCTGAAGTTTCTACCACCCTTTACAACCTTTGCAACACGGTTTAAGAATACTACCTTTTCTTCCAGTTCAAGGACGTCTGCATCTATGCGTTCCTGCTTTTTTGTTCTTTCGCCTTTTAATGCCATTTATCGTTTCACCTCTTTCTTATCGAATTAATTAGAATTCCAGACCGCCTTCACGCGCGCCTGCGGCGAGTTCTGCAACTCTGCCGTGATATACATATCCGCCTCTGTCAAATACAACCTTTGTGATTCCGGCTGCTATTGCCTTCTTTGCAACAGCCTCGCCTACTGCCTTTGCAGCGTCTTTGTTGCCGCCGTAGGTAGCCTTTAAGTCTGCATCAAGTGATGATGCTGAGACTAAAGTGTTTCCGGTTGTGTCATCAATAATTTGAGCATAGATATTTTTAAGACTTCTGAATACGCATAATCTCGGACGCTCTGATGTTCCTGATATCTTTTTGCGTACTCTCTTATGTCTTGCAAGTCTTGCTACGTTACTGCTTTGCTTCTTAATCATTAAATTTTCACCTCCATACGGCTATTACTTCTTAGAACCGGTCTTACCTTCCTTACGAATGATGCGTTCATCAATGTACTTAATACCCTTACCCTTATACGGCTCCGGCGGTCTCTTTTCTCTGACTTCAGCAGCGAACTGACCTACCTTCTGCTTGTCGGGACCGGAAATGATGATTGTGTTGGGCTGCGGAACCTCGATAGTTATATTACCGGTTTCCTCCATCTCAACCTGGTGTGAATATCCCAGGTTCATAACCAACTTATTGCCCTGCTTTGCAGCTCTGTAACCAACGCCGTTGATTTGCAGCTCCTTCTTGAATCCCTCGCTTGTACCGACAATCATGTTGTTCAGCAAAGTACGAGTAAGACCGTGAAGTGATTTGTGCTGCTTTGACTCAGACGGACGCTTTACGTCTATCGTCTCGCCGTTTTGTTCTATAATAATGTCCGCAGGTAAATTCTGCTTGAGTTCACCCTTTGGACCCTTTACGGTAACTTCATTGTTAGCACCGACTGTAACAGTAACTCCTGAAGGTACTGTAATCGGCATGTTTCCAATACGTGACAATGAATTCTCCTCCTTTCTACCAAATAAATGCCAGTACTTCTCCGCCTACGTTCTGCTGACGGGCTTCTTTGTCTGTCATTACACCCTTTGATGTTGAGATGATTGCTATACCAAGACCTTTAAGAACTCTCGGCAGCTCATCTTTTGAAGCATATGATCTAAGACCGGGCTTTGAAACCCTCTTGAGACCTGTCAATACCTTCTGTTTGTTCTCCGCATACTTGAGTGTGATACGGATTATACCCTGAATACCGTCGTCTATTACTTCGGCACTCTTAACATATCCTTCACGAACCAATATATCAGCGATTGACTTCTTCATCTTTGAAGCCGGAATATCTACGGATTCGTGTCTTGCGTTATTAGCGTTTCTGATTCTTGTTAGCATATCTGCTATCGGATCTGTAATATGCATTAAAGACTTACCTCCTTTTTATCGGACTTTAGAGATTGGTTTGGTTTTCCGTCTCGATTAATCGCAGCCAATTTGAATTGAACTGCTTATTTTAAGACCACCTTATCTCTGTCATATTTGAATTACTGTATTTTTGCCGGACTGTTTTTTATCTCGGATTTACCAAGAAGCTTTCTTTACGCCCGGAATCTGACCCTTATAAGCAAGCTCACGGAAGCATATTCTGCAAATACCAAACTTACGAAGATAAGCATGCGGTCTGCCGCAAATCTTACATCTGTTGTATTCGCGTGTTGAATACTTCTGCTTTTTCTGTTGCTTTAAAACCATTGACTTTCTAGCCATAAGCTTTTATCCTCCTATTCGGTACTATTTTGTGAACGGTGCACCCATCAATGTCAGAAGCTCTTTTGCCTCCTCATCGGTTTCAGCCGTTGTAACAAATGTGATGTCCATACCTCTGATTTTATCAATCTTATCATACTCAATTTCAGGGAAGATAAGCTGCTCTTTGATACCGAGGTTATAGTTTCCTCTACCATCAAATGAGTTAGGATTAATTCCTCTGAAGTCACGCACACGAGGAAGTGCAGCATTGAACAATCTGTCTACAAACTCATACATCTGTGATCTTCTGAGTGTAACCTTACAACCCAAGTTCATGCCTTCTCTTACTTTAAACGTAGCGACTGATTTTCTTGCCTTTGTAATAATCGGCTGCTGACCTGTTATAAGCGCCAAATCTGCTGCTGCGCTCTCGCACGCCTTTGAGTTTTCCTTTGCATCACTTACGCCCATGTTGATAACAACTTTAACGAGCTTAGGAATTTGCATTGTACTCTTGTAATTATACTTAGACATCAATGCGTCCTTAATCTCTTTTGTATATTTCTCTTCAAGTCTCATTTAGACTCTTACCTCCTTCCGTATTAATTTAGGTTAAAATGTTTCTCCGCACTTTTTGCAGTAACGAACGTGTGAACCGTCCTCAAGCACCTTGCGTCCAACTCTTGTCGGAGCTCCGCACTTGTCACAAACATTCATAACCTTGCAAGCATAAATCGGTGTTTCCTGCTTAATAATTCCACCAACTTCGCCCATTTTACGTGGCTTCTTATGCTTTGTAGCCATAGAAACGCCTTCGACAATGACAGTGCGCTTTTCGGTGTTAACCGAAAGAACTTTGCCCTTTTTGCCCTTGTCCTTACCGCTTCTAACGATTACTTCGTCGCCGGTCTTGACGTGCATCTTAGTAGACATTGTATTCCTCCTATTCATATTCAGAAAATTACCGAAGCAATTTTCATAAGTTAGCACAGCTAAACGTGGTTAACGAATCTTGTGTTACAATATCGCAAACTCTCAGCAAGTGCATCCGCAATCATCATTGCGCTATAATTAAATCGAATTTATATCTCAAATAACTCAAATTCAACCCTTTTAGGTCTTTCACATCTTCATCTCAAACCGGTTGCATTGCACTGTTGTTTTTACATTTTTACACCTTACGAGGAGCCGAGCGTTTCGCATTTGACGCCTTTTTAGGTGGTGCAGGATTCTTACTGCATATATTATACCAGTAATCCTAACCACTGTGATAGATGTAAAATGTAAATTATTTAATTAGCTTGATGGTGCAGAGCTACGCCGCGTATCAAGATACGCAAGTAACTCGAACCGCCGAACCGGATGAGTGTAAATTGTAAATTTGTGTTTAGCTTGATGGTGCAGGAGTATGCCGCGTATATTCTATACGCAAATAATCCGAACCTCCGAGATAAATGCAAATTTTAGAGTACCTCAGGTGCAAGAGATAATATCTTCATATAATCCTTGTCTCTGAGTTCTCTTGCAACAGGACCAAATATACGAGTGCCTCTCGGTGTCTTGTCATCTCTGATTAAAACTGCTGCGTTCTCATCAAAGCATATCTTAGAACCGTCATTTCTCTTAACACCGTTCTTTGTACGAACGATTACAGCCTTAACAACATCACCCTTCTTAACACCGCCGCCGGGCGTTGCTTTTTTAACAGAAGCGATAATAACGTCGCCTATGTTTCCGTAACGTCTGAACGAACCGCCCATTACACGGATGCAAAGAATTTCCTTAGCACCGCTGTTGTCAGCAACCTTTAAAATAGTTTGCTGTTGTACCATAACGGATTTCCTCCTATTCTTTAACTTAATAAATCAAGTTCAGCCAAAAAATATTATTTAGCCTTCTCAACAATTTCAACAAGTCTCCATCTCTTATCCTTTGAGAGCGGTCTTGTTTCCATAACCTTAACTCTGTCGCCTATTGAACATGTGTTGTTCTCGTCATGCGCCTTCAGCTTATAGGTTCTCTTCATTACCTTGCCGTAGAGCGGGTGCTTTTCGTTCTCTTTGATTGCAACCACAATTGTCTTATCCATCTTGTTGCTTACAACCTCGCCGATACGAGTCTTACGATAATTACGTTCTTCCATTTATCTGCACCTCCTACGCGTTCAGGTTTGTATTCAAACCGAGTTCTTTTTCTTTTAAAACTGTCTTACACCTTGCAATATCTTTCTTAACGCTAACCATTCTCATTGGATTTTCGAGTTGGTTGGTAGCGTTTTGAAAACGAAGGTTAAAAAGTTCTTCCTTTAAGTCTTGAACCTTATCTTCAAGTTCCTGCGTTGAAAGGTCTCTTATATCATTTATTTTCATTAACTATCACCTTCCGTTTCTTGGTCAGCTTTTCTGACAAACTTACACTTCATAGGAAGCTTGTGCATAGCAAGACGCAATGCCTCACGTGCAACTTCCTCGCTAACGCCGCCTATCTCAAACATAACTCTGCCCGGCTTAACAACTGCTACCCAGTACTCCGGTGCGCCCTTACCTTTACCCATACGAGTTTCAGCAGGCTTTTTTGTTACGCTCTTGTCAGGGAATATCTTAATCCAAACCTTACCGCCTCTTTTGGTGTAACGTGTCATAGCAACACGGGCAGCCTCGATTTGATTGCTTGTAACCCATGCAGGGCTAAGCGCCTGAAGTCCAAAATCACCGTATACAACTTTATTTCCGCGATGAGCTGTGCCCTTCATGCGTCCGCGATGAACTCTTCTGTATTTTACTCTTTTTGGAGATAACATTATCTTCTGCCTCCTCTCTGACCTGCACTTCTCTGCTGTCTTCCTGGAGCTTCTCTTCTGGGCTGCTCTCTTCTCTGAGTACGCGCGCCCTTATCTGCGAGAACTTCACCTCTGTATATCCATGTCTTAACACCGATTTTTCCGTATGTTGTATTTGCCTCAGCAAATCCGTAATCGATGTCCGCTCTGAGTGTCTGAAGCGGAATGGTTCCCTCATGATAATGCTCTGTTCTTGCGATTTCGGCGCCGCCGACACGACCTGCTACCTGTGTCTTGATACCCTTGGCGCCAAGCTTCATAGCTCTGCCCATACACTGCTTCATAGCCTTTCTAAAAGAAATACGTCTCTCAAGCTGTGATGCAATGTTCTCAGCAACTAACTGTGCGTCCAAATCAGGATTCTTAACTTCTATTACGTTTAAGATGATAGTCTTGCCTGTCATCTTTTCAAGCTCTTTCTTGAGCTTCTCAATCTCGCTACCGCCCTTACCGATTACGATACCCGGCTTACCGGCGTGGATTGAAATACGAACTTTATTCGCAAATTTTTCTATCTCGATTTTTGCAACTCCGGCCTGGAATAACTTTTTCTTTAAGAATACTCTGAGGTTATAGTCCTCTACGAGGCTGTCGCCGAAGTCCTTTTTGTTTGCAAACCAACGTGAATCCCAGTCCTTAATAACACCGACTCTGAGACCATGCGGATTAACTTTCTGACCCATGCTTTTGTCCTCCTATCTTATTCCTTCTCCTGAAGTTTTATTGTAATATGACTTGTTTTCTTGTTTATTCTAAATGCACGTCCCTGCGCTCTTGCCTGAATTCTCTTAAGCGTTGGTCCCTGGTCTGCATATACCTCTGCAACATACAACTTTTCAACATCCATCTGATGGTTGTTTTCAGCATTTGCGATTGCAGAATTGAGCAGCTTCTCTACAACAGGACTTGCAGCCTTAGGAGTGTTCTTCAAGATACCGATTGCTTCGCCAACAGGCTTGTTTCTGATAAGGTCAATTACAACTCTTACCTTTCTCGGCGCAATGCGGACATGAGTAACTTTTGCTACTGCTTCCATATCTGTATGGCTCCTTTCAATACTAAATCAATATTAAATCAATTCAGTCAAATAATTATTTTGACCAGTCTTTGTCTCTACAGTTCCAAATAAGCAAGCTTAGGCTTAACCGGTTGTTTTTGCGCCGGCATGACCTCTATATGTTCTTGTAGGAGCAAACTCGCCGAGCTTGTGACCAACCATGTCCTCGCTTACATATACCGGAACATGCTTTCTTCCATCATATACTGCTATGGTATGTCCTACCATCTCAGGGAATATTGTGGAAGCTCTAGACCATGTCTTTAATACATTCTTCTCGTTCTTCTCATTCATTGCAACGATTCTTGCAAGAAGCTTCTGGTCAACGAAAGGTCCCTTCTTAACACTTCTGCCCATATTATATTCCCTCCTTATTTAGCATTACGTCTCTTAACAATGAACTTGTCAGACGCTTTCTTCTTATTTCTTGTCTTATAACCCAGTGCCGGCTTACCCCACGGAGTAACAGGACTCGGCATACCGATAGGTGACTTACCTTCACCACCGCCGTGCGGATGGTCATTCGGGTTCATAACAACACCACGAACGGTAGGTCTCCAACCCATATGGCGCTTTCTTCCTGCCTTACCGAGATTGATGTTTTCATAATCTGTATTACCAACCTGACCGATTGTTGCACGACAGTTAAGTCTAATCATTCTAACCTCACCGCTTGGCAGTCTAACCTGTGCAAAACCGTTCTCTTTAGCCATAAGCTGAGCTGTATTGCCTGCACTTCTAACCATCTGACCGCCCTTGCCCGGGTTAAGTTCGATGTTGTAAATCATTGTACCAACAGGGATATCCTTTATTTCCATTGCGTTACCCGGCTTAATATCTGCGCCTTCGCCCGAGATAACCTTGTCGCCCTTTTTCAGACCAACAGGTGCAATGATATATGTCTTTACGCCGTCTTCATACTGAAGAAGTGCGATGTTTGCTGATCTGTTCGGATCGTACTCTATAGACTGAACAGTTGCTTCTATTCCGTCCTTATTTCTCTTAAAGTCAATAACTCTGTACTTTCTCTTTGTACCACCACCGCGGTGTCTGACAGTGATTCTGCCGTTAGCGTTACGTCCTGCTTTGCTGTGAAGAGGACGGAGCAGCGATTTCTCCGGCGCTACTTTATCTATCTCTTCAAAAGTAGAACATGTCATCTGACGCAGTGAAGGTGTAGTAGGATTATATTTCTTAATTCCCATTTTCTATATCTCCTTATCTGCAAAATTTAAGGTTTAGATTAAGACTCAAACAACTCGATGGTCTTGCTTGACGGTGTGAGCTTTACAACTGCTTTCTTCCAGTCTGCTCTCTTACCTGCAAACACACCCTGTCTTTTCGGCTTGCCCTTGTAGTTGATTGTAGTAACCTTTTCAACCTCTACCTTGAAGATTTCTTCAACAGCCTTTTTAATCTCAATCTTGTTTGCGTTCTTAGCAACTTCAAAAGTGTACTTTTTGTCCGCTGTCTGATCCATACTCTTTTCAGTAATGATGGGTCTTCTGATAATATCGTGTGCTACCATTATGCGTACACCTCCTCAAGTTTCGCTACTGCATCCTTTAAGATAATGCACTTTGTGTGATTCAATACTTCATATGTGTTTATTGCACCAACAAATGTTGTGTCAACACCTCTAATGTTTCTTGCTGAGTTTACGATTTTCTTATCGTTCTCCGGAAGAACTATCAAAGCCTTTTCTGAAACATTAAGATTAGCAAGCATACTTGCAATCTGCTTTGTCTTGTATTCGCTGCACTCAAGTGAATCCAAAACGATAAGTTCGTTCTCCTGAACTTTAGAAGACAATGCTGACTTTAAAGCCAACTGTCTAACCTTTTTATTTACAGTGTATCTGTAACTTCTCGGCTTAGGACCGATAGCAACACCGCCTCCGACCCACTGTGGAGCACGGATACTACCTTGTCTTGCACGGCCTGTACCTTTCTGTCTCCAAGGCTTGATACCGCCGCCTCTAACCTCTGTACGGGTCAGAGTTGACTGTGTGCCCTGTCTCTGGTTTGCCAAGTAATTCACTACTACTTCGTGCATAACGTCTTTGTTTACTTCTATACCAAAAACGTTTTCATTCAAATCTATCTTGCTGACAGCCTTGCCGTCAACGTTATAAACGTCTAATGTAGGCATTTCTATATCCTCCTCTCTCTGTGGTTTATACGCTTGCCTTAACTGCGTCGCGAACAACAACCAAGCCGCCCTTAGGTCCCGGAATAGAACCTTTAACCAACAGAAGATTGCGCTCTGTATCTATTTTAACTAAATCAAGATTCTGGATTGTAACCTTATCCACACCGTAATGTCCCGGCATCTTCTTGCCCTTGAACACTCTTGATGGGTCTGAACAAGCGCCGAGTGAACCCGGACCTCTGTGATAGTGAGAACCGTGTGTCATAGGACCTCTGTGTGTTCCCCATCTCTTGATTGTACCTGCAAAACCATGACCCTTGCTTGTTCCGGTAACATCAACAACATCACCGTCTGCGAACTGCTCAACTGTGAGATTATCACCTACATTAAGCTCTGCCGCATTTTCAAGCTTGAACTCTTTAAGGTGCTTCTTAACCGGAACGCCGGCCTTGCTGAAGTGACCTTTTTCGGGCTTGTTTGCGCGTTTTTCTTTCTTGTCCTCAAATCCGACCTGAACAGCTGTGTAACCATCAACTTCTTCGGTCTTTTTTTGTACTACCGGACACGGACCTGCCTGAATTACGGAAACCGGAATGAGTACTCCGTCCTCAGTGAAAATCTGTGTCATGCCAATCTTTTTACCTAAGATTGCCTTCTTCATGTTTCTTTCCTCCTATATACACAAGCATTGGTTTAAAATTAAACATACCTGCGGGTCAGCGGTTGAGTAATCCCCAACATAACCGAAATTTTTGGTAAACTGTTTTTGTTTTGCCGCTGCCGAACGCTATGTCTGTATATTCGGCCTTATTAAACTAAATCTTCAGTTCGATATCAACACCTGCCGGCAAGTCAAGGTGTTTAAGAGCATCGATTGTCTTGCCGTTCGGGTTAAGAACATCGATAAGTCTCTTATGGGTTCTGAGCTCAAACTGCTCACGAGAGTCCTTATACTTATGAACAGCTCTCAGGATTGTAACAACTTCCTTTCTGGTAGGAAGCGGGATAGGACCCGATACCTTTGCGCCTGTTCTCTTAGCTGTTTCAACAATCTTAGCGGCACTCTGGTCGATAAGATTTGAATCGTAAGCTTTAAGTCTGATTCTGATTCTCTCTGTTGCCATGAAAATGTACCCTCCTTATTGTAATAAGTTTACACCGTGCCGGGCGTTTCGCACGGTTACAAAATTAAACCCGAAATTGCCGCCAAACAGGCATAATTCGGGTGGAATTAACACAGTACTACGCACATTCGCACCAGCATAATGCAAAAAAGGCATAGGTGTATTCTGTTTTAAGTGTGACCTTCCGCCCTGTTTTGAAAACCGGACAATCTCCCCCGAAATTTCCAAACCAGCGTATTTACGCAGGTTTGCCACCTCCGAGTTCATCGTATGTCTCTGTCACGCCTAACCATTATACTATCTTTGCAAAAAAATGTCAAGAAAATTTTCGGCAAAAACTACACAAATTTCAGCCTTTGACCGGCATTTTATTGCACATTTTTGTATGTTGAACATTAAAATACCGCTCATTTTTATGAGCGGTATTTATATGCCTATATTATCTTAGATGCCAAATCTCTCTGTTATAATCCTCTATTGTTCTGTCACTGCTGAAGAAGCCCGCCTTGGCCGTATTGATTATAGCCTTCTTTGTCCATGCGTCCTGATCTTCTTTATAAAGTTTATTTGCCGTATGACATGCGCTGATGTATGACTCAAAGTCAGCAAGCAGCAGATACGGATCCGCAAAGCTGTTTCCGCCCGTCTGAACCAGTGATCTGTATATATCATAGAACATGTTATGATCACCGTCTGAGAATGTACCGTCGATAAGAGTGTCAACTATACTCTTGATTCCCATATTTGTAGCATAAAGCTCCGGGCTCGGTGAGCGGTTTGTTGAATAAAGTCCGAGAACCTCATCAGACAAGAGACCGAATATAAAGATATTGTCATCTCCGACTTGTTCTCTGATTTCAACGTTTGCTCCGTCCATTGTTCCCATAGTAAGCGCACCGTTGAGCATGAGCTTCATGTTACCTGTACCGGACGCCTCTTTGCTTGCAGTTGAAATCTGCTCACTGAGGTTAGCAGCAGCAACAATCTTCTCGGCAACCGAAACATTATAATTTTCGATAAATACAACTTTAAGTATATCCTTTGTTCTCGGATCGTTGTTTACTACCTTTGCAACATTATTGATAAACTTAATGATAAGCTTTGCCATATGATAACCGGGAGCCGCTTTTGCACCAAAAATAAATGTCTCCGGCATCATGTTGGCGGTTTCGGGGTTGTCAATGATTGACTTATATCTGTAAACGATATGGAAAGCTTTGAGAAGCTGTCTCTTGTACTCGTGCAGTCTCTTTATCTGTACATCAAACAATGAATCCGGGTCTACTGTGATGCCGTTATGATCTAAGATATATTTAGCCAGTCTTTCTTTATTATCACGCTTAATCTTTGCAAACTTCTCTCTGAAAACCTTGTCATCTGCAAATGGAACAAGTTTTTCGAGCTGCTTATAATCCTTAACCCAGCCGTCGCCTATTGAATCGCAGATGAGATTTGAAAGCTCAGGATTCGCTTTATACAGCCATCTTCTGAATGTAACTCCGTTTGTCATGTTTTTAAACTTATACGGATAGATGCTGTAATAATCCTTAAATGTTTCTTTTTTGAGAATCTCGGTATGAAGCGCAGCCACACCGTTTACGCTGTGACAAGCTGTGAGACACAGGTTTGCCATGCTCACCTGTCCGTCGTTATGGATAACAGACATATATTCAATCTTGCCAAAGTCTCCGGGGAAACGGTCATTTAACGCTATCTTCTGGCGTCTGTCGATTTCGTGTATAATCTGTCCAAGACGCGGAAGGAGTGAATCAACCATTTCCATCGGCCATTTTTCGAGAGCTTCACACAATATGGTATGATTTGTGTAGGCAAATGTTTTACCGACAATGTTCCATGCGTCATCCCATGACATACCCTCCTCGTCCATGAGAATCCTCATGAGCTCAGGTATAGCGATTGTCGGATGAGTATCGTTGATATGAATCTGTACATAATCAGGAATATCAAACAATGATAAGTTTTTCTGCTTATGCTTTGAAATAATCCACTGAATTGTAGCAGATACAAAGAAGTACTGCTGTTTAAGTCTGAGCAATTTACCCTCGTAATGATTATCCTCAGGATAGAGAACCTTTGAAATAACTTCGGCAAGGTTTCTGTTCTCATTAGCTTTTGCATAATCGCCCCTGTTAAACTCGGTCATGTTAATAACCTCAGGCGAACATGCCTTCCAAAGTCTGAGAGTGTTTACTGTATTGGTATCAAAACCTGTAATCGGCATGTCGTACGGCTCTGCAATTACCGTATTGTAGTCAACATGCTCGAACTTCATCTGTCCGTCTTCCCACTTTTCGATAATACGTCCGTTGAAGTGAACTTCTTTTGTATCCTCAGGTCTTGCTATATCCCAAACATTACCGCTCTGGAGCCAAGGGTCAGGCATCTCAATCTGATAGCCGTCAACTATCTTTTGCTTAAACAGACCATACTCGTATCTGATACCGCAGCCGTAAGCCGGAAGCTCAAGATTAGTGAGAGAATCAAGGAAGCATGCGGCAAGACGTCCGAGACCTCCGTTACCGAGACCTGCATCTGTCTCAACTTCTTCTATATTATCAAGGTCAAAGCCAAGCTCTTTAATAGCCTGTCTGTAAACTTCCGTTTCCATTATATTCATCAGGTTGTTGCCCATTGCACGACCCATCAGGAATTCAAATGATAAATAGTAAAGCTCCTTTTGAGGCTTCTTGTCAACCTCTTCCTGATAGCTGACCCACTTCTCCATGATTTCATCACGGATTGTCAAAGCCGCAGCTCTGTAAATCTCAAAGTCAACCGCCTTTGTCAACGGCTTACCAAAGTAACGTTTTACCTTGCCGGTGATTTGGGATTTGATAAATTCCTTTTTCTTGTCAAATTCAGCTGTGCCGGGCTTCAGCGCCTTATGGTATATCACAGCCTCTTCTGCCTTGTTCGCTGCTCTTTTCTTAGAAGCAATCTCTTTATTTTCCATTTTATTTCCTCCTTATGCGTTTTTGTATCACACTATTACATATTATTATAAAAGTAAAACAAAAAAACACTGTTTTTCTATTGTAACTCATTTTACACATTTTAGCAAGTATTTTTTATACATAAAAATATAATATGCAACATAATAGACATTACACCACACACTGTATATTAGCATTCAAACTTTATACCGAACCAATCAAAGTCAGCGGGTATCCTATTTCCTGTCCCGCCGTTGTTGGCAAACACCCCTGTAAGTGTACCTGTATGACGTTTTCTGTCCTCAGGAACACCCTCATCGCACAAAAACGTGCACGGACTGACAATTCCTGTCACCATATAATTCTCCATATCCGTACTAAACATAAACTCGCGTTTCTGACCTTCTGTACGAACCTTCAAGTATACCGGCGTGTTTTCAGGTATCTCAGACTCTGCAACGAGTTCTTCTCCATTATTACGGTTCAGCACAAGCTCAACAATCTTTTTGCCCTGCTTTCTCGTAATGTTATATCGTACATATGTAGCCGTGCTGTAATAACACGTCAATCCGGCTCTGCAATTCTCGTCTGCTTCAAACTCAACTTTTGTTTCAGCAGTGAAACAAAATTCACTTTCGCGGTGCAAAAGTGTATTCTTCGCACTGATATTATCTAAGTTGTCATCACCCGTCCAAATTCTAAGGTTGCATTCGCGTTCTTTGTTCAGCGAAAGATTAGAGTAATCAGGGTTTCTGACAAACTCCCATTCAAGACTCAGCTTATCGGAATCAAAATCGTCAAAGAACGATTTTTTCTCCTCACCGCACATCGGTATATTTGGTCCGTTCTGGACTTCACTCGGACCTTCGCCTTGGTTTATCAAAAACCAGCCGTCATCCGTCCATGTAACCGGGTTCATTGCAGTCTCTCTGCCGAGCGTAGTGTAGTTGCCGCCGTTTCGTCTGCCGCACAGATAATATGCCCACCAATCACCGTTTGTATCCTCTACCAACTTACCGTGTCCTGCTCTCTGGATAGGCTTTTCAGGATCGATCTGACGCATAACGGGGTTATACGGACACTCCTCGTATTCACCAAAGAGTTCTTTGCTTCTTGCCACATTAATTCCGTGACCGTAACCTGTTCCTCCCTCTGCGACTATAGCATAATAGTATCCGTCCTTCTTCATTATATGCGGTCCTTCGGAGCAGCGTTCGCCGGTTCCTTGCCACGCAGTACGCGGCGGTGCAATAATCTCTGTAAAATCATCATTCAGCTCATAGACTGTAGCCGCCTTTGCAGTGACCATATACTTCCTGCCATCATCGTCCACAAAAAGAGACGGGTCAATCGAGTTGGCGTCAAGCCATACCGGTTTTGAATACGGTCCTTCGGGATTTTTAGACTTCATCAGAATCTGCTGTCTGGCAGCATAATTTTTATCTTCAAAATTATCGTTAAGCCGCATTGTTGCCACTACATAAAATTCATTATTATAATAGAATATATCAGGTGCCCATATGCCATGCGAATCTTTTATTTCTGACAAGTCCAGATATTCAGGCTCTGTCACCGCGTGACCGATAATCTCCCAGTGGATTAAGTCCCTGGAGTGTGAAACCGGAATACACGGGAAGTACTGGAATGATGAATTCACCTTATAATAATTTTCACCAACCCTTATAACCGACGGATCAGGGAAAAATCCTCTGTGAACCGGATTATTATATATCATACTGCCTCCAAATTTAGAAATGTTACTCAAAATTTTTAATCAATTTTGCTCACCATTCTATCACATATCACCGCCGTATGCAAGATAATATTAAACAAAATAAATCGTATCATAACGATTTATTTTTATAGTATTAAAAAAGAGGCGGACAAAATGTCCGCCGTAGTGTGTAGAAAAAATCAATTTCAGCAAAGGCTTTGCCTTTGAAATCAATGCCGAACCCATATTCCGCCATGCCA
>CAOKIL010000008.1 GCA_948468535.1 uncultured Eubacteriales bacterium | reverse complement strand
GAAGGTTCGCTGCGCGATGCAATAAGTCAGCCGAACAGAACGGTTGTGTTTGATGTTTCGGGTACCATTCACTTAAAGTCAGCGCTTAGAATGGAGCAGCCGAATATTACTATTTCAGGTCAGACAGCACCCGGCGACGGTATATGTGTCGGTGACTATAATATAGTAATTGCGACAGATAATGTTATAATCCGTTATGTGCGCTTCCGTCCGGGTGATATTTCTCACGCTGAGAACGACGCAATTTTCGCGAGATATAATAAGGACATAATCCTTGACCATTGTTCTACAAGCTGGTCTACTGACGAAACAATGTCACTTTACGGTGTTGCTAACACCACGGTGCAGTGGTGTGTGATTTCCGAGAGTTTGGCGATGGCAGTCCACGCAAAAGGTCGCCACGGTTACGGCGGTATTTGGGGCGGTGCGAATACAACGTATCATCATAATCTTGTTGCGACCCACACAAGCCGTTTGCCGAGATATTATTCGGCTAATAACTCACATCCGGACTTTAAGGATTCAGCCGATAATGACATGGTTAACAATGTTATCTATAACTGGGGATTTAACAACGCATACGGCGGCGAGAAAGCAACGGTTAACGTGATTAACAATTACTACAAGTCAGGTCCTATCACTAATAATTATGTACTTGACAGAATTTGGAATCCTTCAAACGGTGGTGTATTTTATTTCTCAGGCAATGTTCTTGAGGGAAATGATGAGGTTACAAACGACAATATAAAGGGTGTACATTATAACGAGGGCGTAAATCCTATATTTAATGATAAGCCGACATATGATTACTTGATTCCAATGGATAATATCGACACTGCCGAGGTCGCTTATACAAAAATCCTTGCAGGTGCAGGCGCAACAATTCCAAAGCGTGACAGCTATGATGCAAAGATAATAAACGATACCAAAAACGGCACAGGCCGCTCAATCAATAACGAGAACGAAGTTGCCGGCTGGCCTGAACTCAATTCGGCAGAAGCTCCAAAGGACACAGACCGTGACGGTATGCCTGACGACTATGAGGACAGAAACGGTCTTGACAAAAACAATGCAGATGACGGCAAGGCTTTTGCTTCAAACGGGTATACAAATCTTGAAAACTATCTCAATAGCATAGTAGAAACAGCAAGCGAACCGCAGAACCCAGATGTGACTCTTAATATTGAAAACAACGCAATATATGAATACGGCAAGACAATCAGCCTTGCGGCCTCAGCAAGCGCAAAGAGTGGCAGAAGTATTAAAGAAGTTCAGTTCTTCAGAAATGATGAGCTTATCGGAACAGATACATTTGCTCCGTATTCGATTGAGTACAAAAACGCTCCGGAGGGTATTTCGTATATGTCCGCAAGAACAGTTGACAGCGAGGGTGAAGCAACTCTGTCTGAAATTAAAGTTATAAACGTGAACTACACAGATTCGGTTGGCGACTGGAAAACTCTTGATATAGGAAATTCCACGATGAAGGGCAGCTATTCGTATCATGACGGACAGTATACTGTAAAGAGCAGCGGTCTTATCGGCGCGGGAAATGAGTTCAATGTTATGGACTGCGATCCAAAGACTGATGATTTTAGCTTTATGTATAAAGAAGCTGATACAAATTCAGTAATTTCAACGAAGATTGATTCTGTATCAAAGCTAAACAACAATTGTGTGAGCGGTATTATGATGAGAGATGAGCTGACAAACACATCAGACTTTGTTATGGTTAACTATGAGCATGAGAAGGGCGGCGCAGGTCTTGGTTTTGTTTACAGGCTAAACGGCGAGTATAACAGGAAGTTCCTGAGACTTGCTGAACTGCCGAGATATGTTGAACTTGTGAAAATCGGTAATACAATAACAGGATTTCACAGTCCAAACGGAGTTGATTGGGAGTATATCAGCGAAGTTGAAATGAACTTTACCGGCAATGATTACGCAGGAATTGCACAGGACGGTAACAAAGAGACAAATCAAATATCAACATATTCATGGGGTAGATTCAGCGATTTAAGCCTTGAAAACTACGGCACAAATACTATTCCGGATATAAAATTGTATACAGGTGTGCAGGAAAGCGGTGTGCCGCTTATAAAGAAGGGGCAGTTCTTTGTAAATGAGCCTGTCGAGCTGAAAATAGAATCAAGTGAGCTTAATACATCAAATAAGATGGAAGTGTATGTTGACGGCGTATTAAACAAGACCTTTGATACACCGCAGGAATATGTGACTCTTGAGCCGATGCAGCCCGGTAACCACTATATAACAGCAGTGATTTACGACGCAGGCGGCGCAAAGAATAGTGCAACGCAGAATGTTGGTGTTTCGAGCTTTGAAGCTGATTGGGATATCTCTGAGATTCATTATCCTAAGGACGTTCAGGAGAACGGAAACACAATAAGACACGGCGCATTTGTTCAGAGTGGAAGCAATATCAAGGTTTACGGTACAGGTTATGGCATAGAAGGCGTTGAAAACGAAGAATATCCGTATATGTTCACCGAAATGAGCGGTGATTTCACTGTATCATTCAAGGTTGACTCGCAGGAGCTTGAAGAGTATGATCAGGTGGGCTTTGTTGTAAGAAATTCACTTGAGACATCGGTTGACGGCAGTGCTGACGGAACTTCTTATGCTGCATACTTCCAGCCTTATAACGGTGAGCTTTTCAGAAAGACCGATGAGTACGGAAAAACTTACTCGTTTATCGGTCAGCAGAAGTATAAGAAGATGCCCGTATGGATTTCACTTGAAAAGTCGGGCAATACAATGACTATGAAGTATTCTCATAACGGCAGTGAGTGGATTGAAGTAGGCACCGAAACACTCGATAAACTTAATGATAACTACTACTTTGGTATCTTTGCCGCATCAAATGAGGAATACAAGATTTCAGAGTTTAACTTGAGCGAGTTTAAATTTGCAGCTTATCCGTCAACCGGTTATGTTGATATGTATGGATATGACTGGGCGGCAAAAGCGGTTAACAGCCTGACAGCTCAGGGAATAATAGAAGGCGATGTTGACCCGTACGGCAACAGATATTTTTACCCTCAGTACAATGTAAACCGCGCAGAGTTTGCCAAAATGATTGTTGAGGCATACAAGGTAAAGAACCCCGGCGTACAGCCAGTGCGATTGAGTACATCAGCTGTGTTTGCTGACATATCGGTAGCTGATTCGGCGTGGTATATACCATATATTCATGATGCGTATGCGTACGGTTTAATTGACGGCACATACTATTATGAAAATGACAAGGCGATTCGTGTATTCGCACCCGGCGGAATAATAACCCGTGAGGAAATGGCGGCAATGGTGAGCCGTGCAATGCCGGAAAGTAGTGTTGGTACAATCAGTGAGGCAGGTTCGTTGTTTGTGGATACGCCGTATATTTCAGACTGGGCTCTTCCGTATGTTGCATCTGTTAAAGCGTGCGGTATTATGCAAGGTGACCAAAATAATTGCTTTAATCCTCAGAATTTTGCCGATAGAGCTGAAGCGGCTCAGGTGATATATAACTTTTTGCAACAAAAATAGCAAATTTAATGAGTTTATGTCAGGATTTTTATGTAAAAAGTACAAAAAAATTGTAAAATGCCTAAAGATTAAAGTTTTATTGTGATTTTTGCAAAAATGTTATAAAAAATCTTGATTTATTTGTGCAAATCTTATATAATAGAAACATCAAAAATATATTATCTGGGTGAAAACCCAAATTCTTGAAGAATGGGAGGAAAATGCTTTGAGTAAAAAGGAGAAAGCAGCATCAGCTGCGGTTGCCGCAAACAGCGGCGAAAAAGAAAGTAAGGGCGTCGTTGGATATTTCAAAAGAGAATGTTCCAAGTTCAGCAAAGGAAAGTTCTTGTTAATCCTCATGATTCCCGGTATTGTATACTTTGCACTGTTCCACTATTGGCCGTTCTATGGTTTGTTGGCAGCGTTTAAGGATTACAAGCCAAAACTTGGTATTTTGGGAAGCCCCTGGGCTGACAGTTTCGGATTTGCTGAATTTATCAGATTCTTCACAATTCCGGACGTATGGAGCTATGTATGGAACACTATTGTGCTTAGTATTCTTCACATTATATGGTTGTTCCCGCTGGCGATTATCTTGGCTCTGTTTATCAACGAGCTTAGATCGGCTAAGTTTAAGAAGATTGTACAGACAATTTCTTACTTGCCTCACTTTGTATCAGTTGCCGCTGTCTGCGGTATGCTGACATTGTTCCTATCATCGCAGCAGACATCTATTGATGCAGGCAACTACGCAAATGAAGGTATTATCAACCAGTTCCTCTTGAAGCTTGGTTTGATAAAAGAAGGTATACCGTTCCTTGACAGATCGTCATGGTTCAGAACGGTATATATTGCATCTGATGTATGGCAGAGCATTGGTTGGAGTGCTATTATCTACATCGCTGCTCTTTCAGCAGTTGACCAGGAGCTTTACGAAGCTGCTACAATCGATGGTGCAAGCAGAATTCAGAAGATGTGGCACATTTCTATTCAGCTCATCAAGCCGACAATCGTTATCCTGCTTGTTATGCAGATTGGTAAGATTATGTCACTCGGTGCTGATAAGGCGTTGCTTTTGCAAAGACCTGCTACATACACAAAATCACAGATACTCAGTACATACATTTACAACCAAGGTCTTACACAGGGTGAGCTTTCGTTCTCGACAGCAGTTGGTTTGTTTAATTCGATAATCAACGTAATTCTTGTTATTTTTGCAAACTTCCTGTCAAGAAAACTTACAGATACAGGCTTGTTCTAAGAGAGAGGGGGATTAATTAATAATGGTAAAAGATAATTCAGTATCATCAATTATATTGGATATAGTTATATACATATTTTTAATCTTACTTATGATTATAACTCTCTATCCTATTATCTATATCTTCTCGGTATCGCTTTCCAGCACAGAGGCTTTTGAAGCCGGCAAGGTTATGTTATGGCCTGTTCAGCCGAATCTTGATGCTTATAAAGAAATTATTACCGGTAAGACAGTGCCAATGTCGTTTCTGCAGGCTGTTATCAATACAATTTTGTATACAGTAATCTCGCTTGCATTTACAACAACTCTTGCATATCCTCTGTCTCGTGCAAAGGAGAGAGTTCCGTTCCACGGTGCTATTACAAAACTCGTTGTATTTACAATGTTCTTTACAGCAGGTATGATTCCTGTATACTTGATTGTTCAGAAGCTCGGTCTTCTCAACACAAGATGGTCAATGATTCTTCCTGCCGCTATTTCTACATACAACCTTGTTGTTATGCGTTCATTTTTTGAAAGCGTACCGGTTGAGCTTGAAGAAGCAGCTTTTATCGATGGTGCAAACGAGCTTACAATTTTTGTAAAGATTATACTTCCTCTTTCAAAGGCTGCTCTTGCAACAGTTGGTCTTTTCTACGGAGTATATATGTGGAACCAGTGGTTCAGTGCAATGCTTTACTTGAGTGACAGAGTTAAGAATTTGTATCCTCTGCAGTACATTATAAGACAGATAGTTATGGAGAATCAGCTTGCGGCTGAGGCTGCTGCTGCCGGTGAGCTTAACACAGTTACTGTCAGCACAGTTTCACTGAAGTACGCTACACTGTTCATTTCTATCGTGCCAATGCTCTGCGTATATCCATTTATTCAGAAGTACTTTGTAAAAGGTGTTATGGTAGGTTCTGTTAAGGGTTAATCTTTTTTGGATTGATTTGTTCAAATTATGATAGGAGGATATTTTTATGAAAGTTAAAAAGATTGTTGCATTTGCAACATCCGTAGCTTTAGCTTCATCACTTCTCGCATCTTGCGGTGCTGCGAATCGTAAGTCTTATGAGAAGGACGGAAAAACAATTTACACATATTATCTGAATATGTATACTCAGGACAGCGTTGAGTATGCAGAAGGTCAGGACACTAATTTTGCTAATATTATTAGAGATAAGTTCAATGTTGAGCTTGAATATGACAGAATTCCGAGAGGTGACTGGGAAACAAAGACGAATCTTTCTTATGCGGTTGGTAATGAAGCCGATGTAACTACCGGTGGTAAGGAGCCGCAGTATAAGAAATGGGCGTCAGACCAGTATCTTGACCCGATTCCTGAAGAGGCATATACAGGAGATGACTGTATATTAAAGGATTGGAAAGCTCTTTGGTCTGAAGACGAATTTAATAAGGTTCTTGCTCTTGCAAAGAGTTCAGACGGTGAGCTTTACTATTTGCCGACACTCAGACAGGAAAAGGCACAGATGTGCTGGGATTACAGAAAAGACATATTTGACCAGTTAAATATTACTGAGTTCCCTAAGACTATTGATGAACTCTATGATGTTTGTGCAAAGATCAAGGCTGCATATCCTGACAAGATTATTATTTCTTGTAACGGTATGGGTACTACATCACCGGGCAGCGCTATTACAGGTTTCTGTCAGGCATACTGGATGCCTGAGCTTATCATGACTCAGCATTCATACGTAGATCCGGTTACACAGGAATACGTTCCATATGCACTTACAACTGATAATGCAAGAGAAATGTATAAGACAATCAAGAAGTTTAACGATGCAGGTTTTATTGATAAGGAAATCTTCACAGTTGATAAGGATACATTTTCAACAAGACTTGCACAGGATAACTGCTTTATTACTTACAACTATGTTTATAACCTTGATGATTTTAACAAAAAGACAAAGGGAACAAACGCTGATAAGAATAGCGATTGGGCATGGTCTGCAAATATGATAACTGCTTTCCCTGAAAAGGGTACTATCTATAAGAGAGATCCGCTGTATTCTAACTGGGGTCCTGCATTCAGTGCAGGCATCAATGAGGATATGGACAGATACAATGCTCTGCTTAAGATGTTTAACTGGTTTGCAACCGAGGATGGTCAGCTCTATACTACTTATGGCGTTAAGGCTGATGATCCTGAGGTAATGAGAAAAGGTATCACTGATAATAACTACAGCTATGAGATGGTAGATGGTAATCCTCAATTCTTGCCGGGTTGGTACGATGAGAGTAATCCAAAGACCGACAAGAAAAAGGATAAGACTTTGTCTCATGAGTATGGAGTACTCGGTTCACAGTTTGCAAAACAGCAGTACATGTTTGATAATATCCGCGGTAAGAAAGTGGAAGCTCTTTATGAAGCATTCAATGCTCAGGATAATTACTACTACTTTGACCAGATTCCTATGAGATATACAACAGAAGAGGAGCAGAGGTATGCTGACCTTGAAATCGCTCTTAATGCTAAGAGAGATGAGTATATTCAGAGATTCTTCTCAGGTGATGTTGACCCGAACAAGGATTCTGATTGGAATATGTATATTTCAGATATGAACAAAGTAGGTCTTAGCGAGTTCATTGAACTTCAGAAAACTGTATATGAGAGAACCAAGAAGCAGGTTGAAGAGGAAGAAGCTGAACTTGCAAAAGCTGAAGCTGAAGCTGAAGCAAATGGTGAAGCTGCAGAAGTAGCTGCTGAGTAATACAAGCGTATTACCGCACATTTGAATTAAAGATTAAAAATACGTTAAGACGCTGCCAAATCTTGTATTTGGCAGTCGTCTTGCATATTAGGACGAAAAATAATGAATATATATGTAAGATATGACTATAAAACAGTAAACGAAGCTATATTTAACGCAAGTGACGGAGATAAAATTATAATTCCGTCAGGTGTCTATAAAGAAAAGATCAATATTACAAAAAAGAATATTTCTCTTATCGGAGATGGATTTGTTACAATTACATTTGATGCCGCATCGGGCAATTTGGATCCCGACGGCAATAAGTATGATACATTTAGCTCCGCGACTGTTACAGTTGACGAGAGCGCAGCAGGTTTCAGAGCTGAAAACATCACTTTTGAGAACAGCTATAACAGGATTGATTCTGATATCAAGGTAACACAGGCGCTTGCTGTAAGCTGCGGCGCTGACGGAACAGTGTTTGATCACTGCAACTTTTTGGGCTGGCAGGATACCCTGTATCTTTGGGGTAGCTCGTGCCGCCAGTATGTGAATGATTGTTATATAGAAGGCAGTGTTGATTTCATTTTCGGAGATGCGACGGTTCTTTTTGAGGACTGTGATATTAACTGTGTCCGTGAAAAGTCGTACATTACTGCGGCAAGCACTGCTGAAACTTCTGAGGCAGGTTTTGTTTTTTATCACTGTTATATCAGCGCTTGTGAGAATTGCGGTAACATATACCTTGGCAGACCATGGCGAGCGCATACAGACGGTATAAATTCACATACTGCCTTTATTGAATGTACATATAATTTTGACTGTGCAGCCGAGGGCTGGCTGCCGTGGCATCTTGAGCCCGGAACGGAAGCTGACAAAAACAGATAAATTGAATACATAAATATTGACACACACGGTCATTTAGTAGAAGTTTCCGGACGTGCGACGTGGAGCAAACAACTGACGCATGATGAGGCTGAAAAGCTAATGAGTTTTGTCGCTTCTAAAAGTTAATATAAATAGTCAAATTAATAGTAATTTTACTTGACTATTTTATAAAAATATAATAAAATTAGAGTATAAATGAATTTGGAAAAAATGAACTTGGTTTATATAAAAATCTAAGTGTTTATATAACGGAGGTACAACAAATGAACACAATATCATCTGTTTTTGATGTAACAAACTATGGCGTTGTAGGTGACGGTGTCACAAACAATACCAAAAAGATTGCAGAAGTAATTTCAAAACTTGAAGAGATTAAGGGTGGAACAATTTACTTTCCCCCCGGTGAGTATATTACTGGTTCTATTATATTAAAAGATAACATGACGCTATATCTTGACGGAGGTGCAACAATTCTTGGCAGCGCTGACCCTGACGACTATCCGTTGATAACCAACAAGGATATCGAGGGTTATAATCGAGGGGGTCATACCGGTCTTGTTGCGGCGCTTAATGCAAAGAACATCACTGTTACAGGACGTGGTACTCTGGACGGACGCGGTTATAACTGGTGGGATAATCCAAAGAATGAGCACAGACCGAGAGCGTTTCAGCCGATTATGTGTGAGAATGTCAGACTTGACGGAATAAGCATAATAAATTCGGCTATGTGGACTGTTCATCCGATGTGCTGCCGTAATGTTACTATAGATGGTATTTCAATTAAGAATCCGGCTAACTCACCGAATACCGACGGAATCAACCCTGAGAGCTGTTCAAACGTACATGTTTCAAACTGTCAAGTTGATGTGGGTGATGATTGTGTTACATTAAAATCAGGTACCGAGGACGATGTGTTCCAGAAGCAGTATCCGTGCGAGAATATCACTATAACAAATTGTACCATGAACAACGGTCATGGCGGTGTTGTTATCGGCAGCGAGATGTCGGGCGGTGTTAGAAATGTCACTATTTCTAATTGTGTGTTTAATGGTACCGACAGAGGAATTAGAATTAAGACACGCCGTAAGAGAGGCGGAAGCGTTGAGGATATCAGAATTGATAACATCATGATGACAAATGTATTCTCTCCGCTTACAATCAACGGATACTATCAGTGCGGCGGAACAGATCCGAATGATATGGAGCTGTTTAACCTTGAAAAGAATCCTGTTGAGGACAGTACCCCCGTGTTCAAGAATATATACATAAGCAACGTTACAGCGCGTGAAGTTAAGTGTGCCGCAGGATTTATTTACGGAATCCCCGAAATGCCTGTCACAAGTCTGCATGTTGATAACTTTGTGTGCTCAATGACAAAGGGCGATCACAATGTCGCAAGCCCGCCGATTATGGCTTGGCATATTGAGCCAAAGAGCGGCTATGGCTTTTACTGTGCAAACATGAAGGATGTAAGCTTTAATAACGTTCATCTGGATGTTGAGAAGTCGCCCTCAATCATAATCGAGCAGTCTGAACTTGTTAAGGTAAGCGGCCTCACATCTGAGGGCAGCAATACAGCCGTTGAGATTAAGAAATCAAAAGATATTATGATAAGCAACTCAATGGTATCACCCACAGCGTCAGACTTCATTGAGGCAGATTCTGAATCAAACAAGACTCTTGCAGTCAGCGGTGTTGCAAAGAGTAAGGACGATCAGGAAATCGTTAAAATCAAGGACTAATTTTTGAATTATTAAATTACTTAATAATTTGTACGTATGCAAACCAATGAAAATTGAGACTAAAATGAGGAGGAATTAGCAATGGAAAGACTTAAAAGAAAAGAGAAGTGTAATCTCAAAGAAAGGGTGCTCCAGTTTGGCGAGGGTAACTTTTTAAGAGGTTTTGTTGATTGGATGTTTGACAGACTGAACAAAGAAGCCGGCGGTGACTTTGGTGTTGTAGTTGTGCAGCCGATTAACATGGGACCGGTTGTTGACTTCTTAAACGAGCAGGACGGACTTTACGACCTCTATCTGAGAGGTTTGCAAAATGGAGAGAAAGTTGAAGAAACTCGTGTTGTTGAGTGTATTACAAGAGGAATTAATCCCTATACTAATAACGACGAGTTTTTCAAGTGTGCTCTTAATCCTGATCTCAGATATATAGTATCTAATACAACAGAGGCAGGTATAGAATATAAACCGGGTCAGAGTGCTGATAATTTTGAGGATAACACCTTCCCCGGCAGACTTACTATGTTCCTTAAAAAGAGATTTGACGCGGGACTTCCCGGATTCCTTCTTTTGCCGTGTGAGCTTATTGATAATAACGGTGCGGTACTTAAAGACTGCGTTATGAAGTATGCTGATGATTTCGGCTACGGCGCAGATTTTAAGAAGTGGGTTGAAGAAGAGAACTATTTTACAAGCACGCTTGTTGACCGTATTGTTACGGGGTATCCGCGAGATACCGCTGCTGAAATGGAGAAAGAGTATGGTCATCTTGACAATGTAATCAATACTGCTGAGATTTTCCATCTCTGGGTTATTCAGGGTGATAAGAAGTACGCAGAAGAACTTCCGTTTGACAAGATTGGACTTAACGTTCTCTGGACAGATGATGTTACTCCGTACAAGAAGAGAAAGGTTAGAATATTAAACGGCGCACATACAATGATGGTTCTTGCTGCTCATCTGGCAGGTCTTGAGACTGTAAAAGAGGCAATGGACGATGAGTTGGTATTCAGCTTCATGAAGCAGGGCATTTTTGATGAGATAATTCCTACGCTTGACTTGCCGAAGGAGGAACTTGTACAATTCGCAAACGATGTTATCGAGCGTTTCCAGAACCCGTTTATCAAGCATTATCTTTTGAGCATTGCGCTTAATTCAGTATCTAAGTATCAGGTTAGAGTTCTGCCGTCAGTGCTTGAATATATTAAGGCAAACAATGCTGAGCCTAAGTGCCTTGTGTTCTCACTTGCTGCGCTTATTGCTTTCTACAGAACAGATGCGGCTAATGATAACCCGGATGTTATGGAGTTCATGAAAACCGCAAGTGTGGATGAAATTCTTGCAAAGACCGAATATTGGGGAACAGACCTCACAATGCTTAAAAACTCTATTGACGGACACCTCAAGGCTATTGACGAAAAGGGCATCAGAGCCGTAATGGAAGAAGTAGTTAACGCATAAAAACAAAACTCAAAAAAGGTGGTTTAGTGCAGTGGGAGATACAAAGACAATAAGAATCAGTCCTCTTGACAACGTTGTTGTCAATGTCGGCGGTGAGTTTGACGGTCACAAGACCGCAATCCGCGATATTAAAGAGGGCGAAGATATAATCAAGTACGGTTATCCGATAGGTCATGCTACGCGCGACATCAAGGCTGGCGAACATGTCCACACAGATAATGTAAAGACAAATCTCAGCGGTATTCTTGAATATAAGTATGAGTCCGTTGCCAAAGGCGAGCAGAAGGCTGACAGTGAGGTATGCTTTGATGGATTTGTCCGTGAGGACGGCAGTGTTGGTATCAGAAACGAAATCTGGATTGTAAATACAGTCGGCTGTATCAACAAGACTTCTGAGGCTCTTGCACGTGAGGCAAACAAGAAGTTTGAAGGCAAAACGGATGGTATATTCAATTTTGTTCATCCGTTCGGCTGTTCGCAGCTCGGTGATGATCAAAAGACGACACAGGCAATTTTAAAAGGACTTGTTAATCACCCGAATGCAGCAGGCGTTCTTGTTCTCGGTCTTGGCTGTGAAAACAATAACATCCCGGTGTTCAAAGAGGTTCTCGGCGACTATAATCCTGAGCGCGTTAAGTTTATGTCAACACAGGAGTATGATGATGAGGTTGAACGCGGTCTTGAGCTTATCGGTGAACTTGTTGAGTATGCTCAAAAGTTTAAGCGTGAAAAGTGCGATATTTCAAAACTTGTTGTAGGACTTAAGTGCGGCGGAAGTGATGGATTTTCAGGTCTTACTGCCAATCCTTTGGTTGGTCAGTTCTCAGATTTGCTTATTGCTCACGGCGGCAGCACAATCCTGACAGAAGTTCCTGAAATGTTCGGTGCAGAAACTTTGCTTATGAACAGATGCCGTGACGAGGAAACATTTGGAAAAACGGTCGATTTGATTAATAATTTTAAAGAATACTTCATGCGTCACAATCAGGTGGTTTATGAAAACCCATCTCCGGGTAATAAGAAGGGTGGTATAACAACTCTTGAGGATAAGTCGCTTGGCTGTGTTCAAAAGAGCGGAACCAGTGATGTGGTTGACGTAATCCAGATAGGTGAGCATGTTAAGAAGCAGGGCTTAAACCTTCTTACAGGTCCCGGAAATGATATCGTTGCAGTAACCAATCTGACTGCAGCGGGCTGTCATTTGATATTGTTTACAACCGGTAGAGGTACACCTGTCGGCGCACCTGTTCCGACGGTTAAGATTGCGTCAAATTCAGGTTTGGCTGAAAGAAAGCCGCATTGGATTGATTTCAACGCAGGACCTATGGTTGACGGCGAGGCGCTTGCTTCGGATTTGTTCAGCTATGTTGTTGAAGTTGCAAGCGGCAAGCAGACGAATAATGAAAAGAACGGCTATCGTGAAATTTCTATCTTTAAAGACGGTGTAGTGCTTTAATAATCAGGCGGATAAATATATCCGCCTTATTTTAAATATTAATAAAAGGAGATTTCTTATGAATAGAACAGAAGGAAAATGGATTGCCGATTTGGGTGACGGTACATATAAAAATCCTATATTGTATGCAGATTATTCTGACCCTGACGTAATCAGAGTCGGCGATGATTTTTATATGACGGCTTCAACCTTTACATATGTTCCGGGACTCCCGGTTCTTCACTCAAAGGATTTGGTTAACTGGGAGCTTATCAATTATGCGGTTAAAAAACTCCCTGATAGATATAACAAGCCGATGCACGGCTGCGGAGTATGGGCTCCGGCGATTAGATATAATGACGGCAAGTTTTATATCTACTATGGTGACCCGGATATTGGTATTTTTATGACATGGACAGATGATCCGTATGGCGAGTGGTCGGATTTGGTTCTGGTCAAAGAGGCTGTTGGTATTATAGATACATGTCCGTTTTGGGATGAGGACGGCAAGGCATATATCGTTCACGGTTATGCAAACAGCCGCTGCGGTATAAAGAGCCATCTTGCAATTTGTGAAATGACATGGGACGGTACAAAGGCTATAAGTGAAGATACAATTATCTTCAATGGCACAGTAAGCCAGCCTACAATTGAGGGACCCAAGTTCTATAAGCGTGACGGAATGTACTATGTGTTATCGCCTGCGGGCGGTGTTCCGACAGGCTGGCAGGTAGCATTGCGTTCAAAGAACATCTACGGACCGTATGAAGATCATATTGTCCTGCGTCAGGGTCTGACTGAGATTAACGGACCGCATCAGGGCGGCTTGGTTGAGCTTGAAAACGGCGAGAGCTGGTTTATCCACTTCCAAGACCTTGAGGTTATTGGCAGAATCTCACATCTCCAGCCTGTTGAATGGATTGACGGCTGGCCGGTTATGGGTGAGAATGTTGATACAGGTCTTTGCGGACAGCCGGTTATGCGTCATAAAAAGCCTAATGTAGGCAAGGAATATCCGATTACTACAATCCCAACATCTGACGACTTCTCATCAGATAAACTTGGTCTACAGTGGCAGTGGCAGGCAAACCCGAAAGACGAATGGTATTCACTCACAGAGAATAAGGGTAGCCTGAGACTCTACAGCGAAGATTTAAAAACAAAAGAGGATAAGTATCTGTGGAATCTGCCGAATCTCTTAACTCAGCTTTGGCAGGCTCCGTCTATGGTTGCAACGGTTAAGGTTTCTATGCCAAATGGCACGGGAAAGAATAAGGCTGTTCTTGCCGTAATAGGACAGAAGTACGGCTATGTTGCACTCACTGATGAGGGAATTGTTGAATTCTGTGAAGGTAACTTTAAGACCGATAACAGAGAATGGATGACTACGGATAAGTGTGTCGGAACAACAGAAGCGTATCTTAGACTTGAAGTTATTTCATGCACAAACAGCAAGGAAGCATATTGCCGTGTATCATACAGTGTTGATGGCAGTGACTTTATCAATCTCGGACAATTTGACTGTATGCAGGGCAAATGGGTTGGCGCAAAGTTTGCAATCGGCTGTGTTGGTGAAAAGGGCGGCTATGCGGACTTCTCTGATTTCTTGGTTGTATAATTTGAGATTAATATTAAAACTTGGCTGTTGCGTTAAGTTTAGGCGGTTATGCAAATAAACGACAATTTTAATTGTAGGGGCGGCTAATAGCCGCCCGCTGTGACTATCGGGCAGATAATATCTGCCCCTACGATTAGTCGTTTTATTGTATAAATTGCTTTTAACGCAACAGCTATTTTTTTAATAAATTAGCAGAAAGGTGATGTTTGAAATGAAATTAATGATAGCGAGCGATATTCACGGTTCGGAGTATTATTGCAGAATGTTAATCGACAGATTTAAATGTGAAAGTCCGGATAAGTTATTGCTTCTGGGTGATATATTATATCATGGACCGCGTAACGATTTGCCGCGCAGCTACGCGCCAAAGTCGGTTATCGAGATGCTTAATCCATTAAAAAATAAGATTCTATGTGTCCGCGGCAACTGCGATACAGAAGTTGATCAAATGGTGCTTGACTTTCCGATTCTTGCAGATTATGCCGTCTTATATATTGACAGCATAACTGTCTATGCGTCACACGGTCATCATTTTGACGAGGATAATCCGCCGTCACATTCTGATATTTTGCTGTGCGGACATACACATGTTCCAAAGTGTACAGAAAAGGCAGGATATGTGTACCTAAACCCCGGCTCGGTTTCTATCCCTAAAGAGAACAGTGAACATTCATATATGATATATGAAAACGGAAAGTTCATATGGAAAACCTTAGACGGAAAAGACTATATGGAGTATAAAGCATAATTATTACATTTATGTTACAAAGTTGAAATTTACTTGACATTATCGTGTACACGGTTTATAATTTATGTGTACACAGGAGGTGAGGGATGAGTACAGCAAATAAGGGCAGACCTCGAATTGCTAATCCTAAAAACATTCAAGTTAAATTTAGAGCGGATAAGCAATTAATTGAAGATATTGATTATTGCTGTAAATCTTTGAATCTAAACAAAAGCGATGTACTTAGATTAGGAATTCAAAAGGTAAAGTCTGATATCGAACAAAAATAAAGAGTTCCATAGCAACGACTAAGCAACTAGGAACTCAAAATTTTGTTCAACACCAAAGTGATGTTGTAAATTTATTATACAACATTTCTCTTGTGGTGTCAACTATTTTACACAGGAGGAATTTTTTATGAAAAGAGTATTGGAAGATTTATATTTTGGAGAGATTCAGCCGAATATTCATGGCATCAATGATTCAAAAATCAGTGAAAGCATGCAGGTCATAGATGAAAACGAGAATATCCTAATGAAGTTTTTGAATGGAAAAGAGCGAAAACTGTTTGTTGATATTATAAATGCTTTTGATCAAGCAACAGGCGAAATTGCAGTTGAAAATTTCATTTGCGGTTTTAAATTTGGAGCGAGAATCATTGCAGAAGTTGCCGCAGATGATTAATAAATATAATAAAAAAGCAAAGCCGTAACAAGTGATATATTTATGGCTTCCGTTCGCAAATATAAGATGGCAAGGAAGCTGACACAAAGAATGTTGAATGAACTGATTGAAAAAATCGAAGTACACCAATCTGAAAAGGTTGACGGTAAAACTGTTCAAAGGCTTACCATTCATTATAACTGTATAGGCGCGATTGAAATACCTGACCTTGACAAGTTACCTGAAAATAATGTATCAGTACATACAAGACAGGGCGTAGATGTTTATTATGCCGCCTGTGCAAGCTGAAAAGACAATAAAAACCGAGTGCCTTATAAAACCTCTCAGGTTCTGTAAGAACACTCGGTATGGTGCGGGTAAAAGGACTTGAACCTTCACGTCTGCTGACACCAGAACCTAAATCTGGCGCGTCTGCCAATTCCGCCATACCCGCGAGACTTTTGTATTATATCAAATATATTTTTAATTGTCAAGAAAAATATCTCTTTAGTTTTTGTATTTTATAATCTTGCGATAATAAAAAAAGAGCCGCGTTCGGCTCTTTGGATTGTAGAATTTTAATTGACATTCAAGTGTTAGACGCCGTTTTATACGACCAAGAATTCAATTTTTGTTATAAGCTGTTATGCAAGCTTATTCAGCATGTTAGTATACTGGCTCTTTCTTCGAGCGGCAGTATTCTTGTGAAGAATACCCTTAGCAACAGCTTGGTCAGTCTTTTTAATAACTACCTTATAAGCGTCGGAGGCAGCTGCCTGTCCTTGCTTCAAAGAAGCCTCAAACTTCTTGATGGCTGTTTTAAGCTGAGATTTAATCATCTTATTTCTGAGAGTCTTTTTCTTGATAACCTTAACTCTCTTTTTAGCTGATTTAATGTTAGGCATAAATTTCACCTCCAAACAAATTACAATTTGATTTTTACATCAGTGCTACTTATTATAGCACTAACTTTTAAATAATGCAAGTGTTTTTTTCAAAAATTTTTAATTTTCTGTAATATATGGAATGTACTGTTATTTCTGCTGTATAAAAAATGAGTTTTGTCAAAACATAAGTTTATATAAAACTTAATTTTAAGCAAAGAGGTGGTATTATGTCTGAACAAGTAAGGTGTGATTTGGCGCTTGAGGCGCAGGAATTGTATTCTGAGACAGCGGCGGAGGAAAGTGAAAAAGAAAGCGGAATAAGTGTTGATGAATATTCGATACATGATTTAATAAAGGTAACCCGTGTGAAAATCCTAAACAATAACGGCGAGCGTAATCTCGGCAAGCCGAAGGGTGATTACATCACGATAGAGATGCCAAACAGATTCTACGGCGAGCAGAGAATTTATGAAGAAATGTGCCGCGTATGTGCAAAGGAACTCAAAACCGTGACCGATAAATTTATAAGTTCGGATAATGATGTGATTTTGGTTGTTGGTCTCGGCAATCAAAACATTACGGCTGACGCACTTGGACCTAAGGTTATTTCATCACTTATGATAACAAGGCATTTAAAACAGTATGTTCCGGAAGAAATAGATGAGGGTGTTCGCTCAATCTGCGGAATCGTACCCGGAGTTCTTGGACTGACCGGTATAGAAACAGGTGAGATTATACGCGGAATTGTTGAAAAAGTAAAGCCTAAAATGGTGATAGCAATTGACGCACTGTGCAGCAGAAAAATGGAAAGAGTTAATACAACAATACAGATTTCAGACACAGGAATCACACCTGGTGAAGGCGTAGGAAACAAGCGTAACGCACTGAACAAAGAAACTCTCGGTGTTCCGGTAATCGCGATCGGGGTCCCCACAGTAGTTGACGCGGCAACAATAGCAAGTGATACACTGGATATGTTGGTGGACGCTGCAAGCCGCGGTGAGGCGGACAGAATTAAAGACAAACCGACACACCGTATTTTGAAGATAATCGGAAACACCGCGGACAGTAAGTATGATCTTATCCGTGAGGTGATAATGCCCAAATTCGGTAACTTTATTGTTGCGCCAAAGGATGTTGATACAATAATAGACGATATATCTTCGGTTGTTGCAAACGGCATTAATATTGCAGTAAATGAGGGTATAACACTTGCCGACATTGACAGGTACAGATAATCAGCTCATCTGTACAATTTTAATATCAACACCGTATTTTTGTTTAAAATAAATCTTATTGCAACGCTTTTGACCGATGATTTTTGAGACTTCGCTCGGTTTAGCCGGTATCTTCAGTTCGCAGTCTTTGATACCTTGGGCTATAATTGTTTTCTCAATTTTGCGGCGGTAGACCATATTTTCGGCTATTTCGCCGAATGCAGGGTGAAACGGTCCGGCAATAATATTTCCGTCTGATCGAAGGTCGTCGCTTGAGTATAAGCCGATTCGGATAACGTCAATGTTATTTTCTCTGAATCGTTCAAGGCATTCGGCTGCAATACCGGCAGCGGCTTCAATTGTATACGGTGTGTATTTGCCTGAGTTGTACAGTGTTTCGAGTTCGGTTCCGCTGAGCACGATAGTCGGATATATTCTTGTGCATGACGGTGACAACGATATTATGTCATCACATGTTTTGAGGTCTGTTTCGGGGTCAGAACCGTACATTCCGAGCATCATCTGAAGTCCCAGGCTAATATTATAATCCTTGATCAGCTTGGAGGCAGTTTTTACATCGTCAAAGCAATGACCGCGTTTGTTGAGTTCAAGCACATTGTCGCTTGTGGTCTGTACACCGAGTTCAATTGCGGTCACGTTGTATTCGGCACACATGTCTAAAATCTCAGTGTCTATATAGTCAGGTCTGGTTGACATTCTGATACCTGTTATCCGAGGGTCATCAAAACTTGCGGCAGCTTTTAAAAATTCGCGCTGAAGACCTATGTCAAGACCGGTAAAACTGCCGCCGAAATATGCGATTTCAATTTCGCATTCATAACTTTTCACAGTCGAAAGATATTCGGCAATTCGGCATTTGGCATCATTTGGAGTAACAGAGCTGTCAATACCGGTGATTTTTCTTTGATTGCAGAAGAGGCAGTCGTGCGGACAGCCCTCATGCGGTATGAAAATAGGTATGTTATACTTTCGCATTTTATCAGACCTTTCTGTTAAATATAGAAAACCGTCTGTGTTTCTTTGTCACAGACGGTTTGAGTTTTGCCCTAAAATTAGGAACAAAGGGAGGTAAATTAAAGGGGTGTTGGATAAGAACATCGGTTGCAGAAACGAATACGCACTTTCGTCTCTCAATCATATGTTCTCACAAGGATAGGTCAGATTTCCTCTCCTTGTTTTGTTAGACGCTGTAGCCTCCGAAAAGTTCCCAAATTATCATAAATTTTTATCGGGTAATGTAGACCTCTGCTTTGTCAAAGCTGCCATAATATTCAGACGGAATAACTTCGCTCGAACTTGCTGAGATATTTGGAACATTGCCGTTGTCAAAGCCTACGAGTTCTTTGCCCTTAAAGAACAGAGTCATGTACTTCAAATTTTTAACCGCACTTGTACCGTTGTTTCGTATAGTTACATTTGCTCCGCCTTCAGCTTTTGCAGCGCGTGCCGATAGGTTGTCTAACGGGTTCTCTTTTTCAGTATTTTCTTCATATGTAACTGTGCGGACGATGGTCTCGGTATCCTCATCAAGAGCAAAAGACGCATACGATTCTTTACCCTTTGGCAAACCTTTTATAGTTTTTTCTTCTTCCTGCAGGATTTCGCCGTCCTCATCATTGGTTGTGATTTTTATCATTGCGTCAACATTGAAGTCGGAGGTATTGTTAAAAACAAAAATCGAATATTTGTTATCGTCATTATCGACAAAGTCATGTTGTGTAACTTTGATTTCGTCATAGACCTTGTTTTCATCAAAATCTTCATTTGAGGCATTTGAACTTTTTGACGGTGTTTCAGCCGGCGAATTTTTAGAACTGTTTGCTGAGCTGCCGATTTTACTTTCGAGCTGCTCAACTCTTTCTTCAAGCCGTTTAAAATCCGACTGTGAAATTCCGCCGCAGCCTGTGAGACAGCCGGTAATTACAGCGGCTGAGATTATGACTGATACGGTTTTGAGCTTTATGGAATTCATTTCTTATACCTCCGTTTTTTGGCGTATATGATTTTAAAGTAAAAAAACTTCTATAAATAATATTATAAACGTACATTATAAAAAAGTCAACCACAATATCATTAGTTGTTTTTTTCGAGTATATTATCCCATAAGTTACAAATAATATTGTTACAAGTTATTTTGCGGCTTAGCTGCAATATCCAAAATTTTGAATTCAAAAGGAGAGTAAATATATGAAAGCAACCGGAATAGTAAGAAGAATAGATGATTTGGGAAGAATAGTAATCCCAAAGGAGATCCGCAGAACACTGAGAATACATGAGGGAGATCCTCTTGAAATATATACAGAGAGCGATGGTACTGTTATATTTAAAAAATATTCACCAATCGGCGAGCTGAGCGAGTTTGCAAATCAGTATGCCGAAACACTGAATAAGTCAACAGGTCTCCTGACCTGTATAACAGACAAGGACAGCGTTATCGCAGCCAGCGGAAGCGGCCGCAAGGAACTAAAAGAGAAGAAGCTGTCAGATGAGCTTGAAAAGATAATGGAAAAGAAAACAATGTTCTTTTCATCAAATGGCGACAGAATTAAGATAGTAGATGACAACGATAAGTTCAAAGCCGGAGTAGTCGCTCCGATTGTGCACGATGGAGACCCGGTCGGAACAGTAATATTTATTGCTGAGCCGGAGAAGAACATGAATGAAGTTGAACAAAAACTGGCGGAAACCGCAGCAGGGTTCTTAGGCAAAGCGCTTGAATAATTTTAATGCAGGGGAGTATAGATCCCCTGCATTATTAATATAAAATTAAAATTTTTAATTCCATGAAACATGAAGCTGTTTTTTATTTACTGCACAATCAGTTAAATATAGATTTATGAGGGTTTGATATGGAATTCCCGAAACTTCTGACTGTCCCTTGAAGTAATCTATAGTGTCACCATCAATTTTTATCGTTATTTGCTTTTTCAGCTTTTTTATATAAGGATTCTTTACTGCATTTGAGAAATCATATTCATTTTTCATATTATTCACCCCATTCATAGTATTGTTTTGTTTCTGACCTGGTTGCTTTTCTGGCAGATATAATCCTTATCACTAATTATGAGTGCTTTCTCGTCGTAAAATACTGTTTTAGCTTCCTCAAGGGATATTTTATGTTTTTTCTTGTTAATCTGATGTTTATTTTCGTCCCATTCAAATTTTATTATATCCATAATTATTTAATAATTATTTGTCAATACTATTATATAAAATTTTTATAAATAAATTCATTCAGATACTATTATTTTGATTTATTTACTTCAACAATATCGGTGCGCCCCAAAAGATAGTCAACCGAGCAGTCAAGATAATCGGCAATTCTTTCAAGTTTATCAGCCGAGGGTGCTTGACCTCTCTTTTCAAGATCATATATAAAGTTACGATTAATTCTGCATTGTTCCAACAGTTCCTTGACGGTAATACCTGCTTTTTTGCAGAGTTCTCTAATTTTATCTGCCACTTGTGAATTTTGCATAAATTAGCCTTTCTTTTTTGTGCAATTTGACAAACTACAGCAAAAACTGTAATTTTCTATTGACACACAGTTATTACTGTATTATAATATAACTAAGTTATAAATCAATAACTTAATAAAATCAAAAGCTATTGTGAATTAACACCCCAATTAATGATAAGTTGCGCTTTTTAAGGGTGATAAGTTGTTGTTAAATTATTTCGACAAAAACATTATATAACAATTTATTTTAATTTGCAATAGTTTTGATTCGATATTATTAAAACTGGAGGTGAGAATAGTGCAGTACATAAATTTGAGATTATGTCATGCACGGTGAAAAGTACAAAAAACGCAGCTTTGTTATTTGCGCCACACATTATATCTTACGGGACGGCAAAAGCCGTCCCAACAGATTCTTGATAAAGTCGAATTCAGCAAAGGCTTTGCCTTTGAATCAAACGCCGTCCCCTGATTCCGCCTTGCCTACCGCGGCGGTAATGTCGCCAAAACCTTTGCTGAATTCGACTTTCTTTGTTATATAAAGTCCGCCATGATTGAGTTTGACACATATGTATATTCGGGTTTTATTTTTATATGCGTACCGTTGTCAGTAATCGTTTTCGTTATGCTTATATGACGGTTCAGCGCATCGCTGAACACGTCGTACACGTCTTTGTTAAATCTGCGCAAGAACTCTGATTTTGATACGCCTTCATCAAGGCGCAGACCCAGAAACATAAACTCGCACATCATGTCATAAGCCGTGTTTATAACAGTCTCATCCGTGTTAACAGCATTATTTTTTGACCCGACTTCTTCTATATACTTATATATGTTTCGTATATTAGCCGTTCTTTTGCCACTTATGCACGAACAAGCTCCGGCGCCAAATCCGATATAATCCTCACACTGCCAGTACTTTATATTATGTCTTGAAATTTTTTTATCACGCGCAAAATTTGAAATCTCATACCGCTCAAATCCATTTTGAACTAAAGTCTCTGCACAGTCATCATACATAAGTCGGTTCATGTCATCGTTTGGTATGTCAAGACTGCCGCTGTTATACATATTATAAAACGGCGTGCCTTGTTCAATTTTAAGTGAATACGCCGAAATATGGTTGAGCGGCAGTGCGGATATATTATCAAGCGTATTCTTCCAGATTTCACGCGTTTGTCCGGGTAGACCAAACATTAAATCAGCAGAGATGTTATCAAATCCGGCTTTGTGTGCATTATTAAGACATTCTTTGAATTCCTTATATGTATGTATTCTGCCCAGAGTTTTTAAAATCGCATCGTTATCCGATTGCAGACCAATGCTGAGTCTGTTAATTCCGGACTGTTTCAGTCGTGAAAGAGTTTCAAAATCCACCGTTCCGGGATTACATTCAATTGTGATTTCGGCACCCATTGTTATATCAAAAGCGTTTATTAAAGCGTCCATTATTTCTTCAATATATTCTGTGTTTATATAGGTAGGGGTTCCGCCGCCAATATAGACTGTATCGGCTGTTCTTCCTGTTAGGCTGCGGTTTTTAATTTCTTGTATCAAAATTTTTGTATACGAAGAACTCATATTCTCAAGACCGGAATATGAGTTGAAATCGCAGTATTTACATTTTTGCTTGCAGAATGGTATATGGATATATATTCCAAGCATTATATCACCTATTAACTAAATTTTTTCATAAGAATTTTGTTTAAAAATACTGAATCGTTTAATCATCGAGTTTAAGGACTGACATAAACGCTTCCTGCGGAACTTCTACACTTCCGACCTGACGCATACGCTTTTTACCTTCTTTTTGTTTTTCAAGCAGTTTTCTCTTTCTTGTTATATCACCGCCGTAGCACTTTGCAAGCACATCCTTGCGCATTGCTCTGACAGTCTCACGTGCGATAATCTTTCCGCCGACCGCCGCCTGAATCGGTACTTCAAACAGCTGTCTCGGTATTACTTCTTTGAGTTTTTCTGCCATTTTTCTGCCTCTGCTGTATGCCCTGTCAGAATGTACGATAAACGACAGTGCATCGACCATATCACCGTTGAGCAGCATGTCAAGCTTAACAAGACTTGACCGCTCGTATTTTTCAAATTCATAATCAAAAGACGCATAACCTCTGGTGCGCGATTTAAGCGCGTCAAAGAAGTCATATATTATCTCATTAAGCGGCAGCAGATAGTTGAGCTGTACTCTATTTTGGTCAAGGTATTCCATATCGAGATAAGTACCGCGTCTGTCCTGGCAGAGTTCCATTATGCTGCCAACATATTCTTTGGGCGAAAGAATTGAGGCGCGTACAATAGGTTCTTCCATATAGTCAATTTCGGACGGTTCCGGCATGTTTGTCGGGTTATCAATTTTGATAACACTGCCGTCTGTTTTGATTACCTTATACTCAACTGACGGAGCGGTGGTTACTAAGTCAAGGTTAAACTCGCGTTCTAAGCGTTCCTGAATTATCTCCATGTGCAAAAGGCCCAGGAATCCGCATCTGAATCCAAAGCCCAGAGCTATTGACGTCTCCGCCTCAAAGTTAAGCGCGGCATCATTAAGCTGCAGCTTTTCGAGAGCTTCTCTGAGGTCATCATACCTTGCTCCGTCCGCCGGATAAATACCGCTATAAACCATTGACTTAACCTCTTTATAACCCGGCAAAGCTTCTGCCGCTCCGTGTTCGGCAGTTGTAACAGTATCGCCTACATGTACGTCCTGAACATTTTTAATGCTTGCTGTAATGAACCCAACTTCGCCGGCTGAGATTTCCTTTGACGGCGCAAGACCGTTCGGATGCAGATAACCAACGTCTACCACGTCAAATTCACTGCCTGTCGCCATCATCTTTATACGCTGTCCGGCTTTAAGCGTTCCGTCAATAACGCGTACATATACGATTACGCCTTTGTATGCGTCATAATACGAGTCGAATATGAGTGCTTTAAGCGGCGCGCTTTCATCGCCGTCAGGCGGCGGTATAAGTTCGACTATTTTTTCAAGCACCTGTTCAATATTAATGCCGTTTTTGGCAGAAATCAACGGGGCGTTTTCACCGTCTATACCGATTACGTCCTCGATTTCCTGCTTGACTTCGTCCGGGCGTGCGCTCGGCAAGTCGATTTTGTTTATAACAGGAACAATCTCAAGGTCATGTTCAAGCGCTAAATATGTGTTCGCAAGAGTCTGCGCTTCAATTCCCTGCGCTGCGTCAACAACCAAAACAGCACCCTCACATGCGGCGAGAGAACGCGACACCTCATAGTTAAAATCCACGTGTCCCGGTGTGTCGATGAGGTTAAGCTCATATTCATTTCCGTCTTTTGCCTTGTATATCAGTTTAACGGCACGGGCTTTTATTGTAATCCCGCGTTCACGTTCAAGGTCCATGTTATCAAGAATCTGAGCCTGCATTTCACGTTCAGTCAGAGCGCCTGTCAGCTCAAGAAGTCTGTCGGCAAGCGTACTCTTTCCGTGGTCTATATGTGCTATGATAGAAAAGTTCCTTATATTTTCTTGATTACTCACTTTTAAAGTCCTCCATAAAGAAGATTGAGATTTTTCAAAACAATGTATTCTTATCATAATGTTACCATAAATCGTGACGAATAGCAAGACAGAATTTATTATCAAATTTTTGCTGAAATTTGACGAGTTGTTTTCGTTGGGAAATAAAGGCGGAAATATGCTTGGTGTCAAATAGGAAATGAGGTAGAATACATAAAATTTTGAGTGAGGAGTGACAGAACAATATGGGGTTTAATACAGAACAAATAGGAAACACCTTGGTTGTGAAGCTGAACGGTGAAATCGACCAGCACTGTACGTCGGAAATCAGGGATGAGATAGACAGAGAGGTAGATATCAAGAACGTCAGCACGCTTATATTTGACTTGGGTGACGTGACTTTTATGGACAGTTCCGGACTGGGAATGATTATGGGGAGATATAAAAAGCTCAAAGCAATGGGCGGAAAGCTGATGCTTGTCAGACCACGCCCTCAGGTTGACAGGGTTCTTGAACTGTCGGGTATAAAAAAACTTTTGGATAAAAATTGCGGTTAAGCGGAGGTAATATAAAATGAATAATTACATGAATCTTGAAATTCCGCCGCGGACGTCAAACGAGGCGTTTGCGCGTGCGGCTGTCGGAGCTTTTGCGGCTCAGCTTGATTTGACTGTTGAGGAGCTTGCGGATATAAAGACGGCGGTCAGCGAGGCAGTGACAAACTCAATAATCCACGGTTACAGTGATAGTAGCGGAACTGTGAAAATCCATTGCGAAATTATATGCGGTGATACCGACCGCTTTGACATAGTTGTCAGCGATGAGGGCAGAGGAATAGAGGATATTGAAAAGGCAATGGAACCGCTGTATACGACTTCACCGGAGGACGAGCGGAGCGGTATGGGCTTTACTGTTATGCAGAGCTTTATGGACGAGCTTGATGTAAAGTCAGAGCCGGGCAAAGGAACGGTTGTCAAAATGACAAAAAGCATAGGTACCCGGATATGAACAAACATCGAAAGACGAATGACGAATTGCTCATACGGGTTGAAAACGGCGACAAACGCGCAAAAGAAGAAATTATTGAGAACAATATCGGTCTTGTGCGTTCTGTGATTAAGCGATTTATGGGCAGAGGTCACGAGGCTGAGGATTTGTTTCAGATTGGATGTATCGGTCTTATCAAGGCAGTCGATAAGTTTGACAGGAGTTTCGGCGTTGCGTTTTCGACATATGCAGTGCCAATGATTATCGGCGAGATAAAGAGGTTTATACGCGATGACGGAATAATAAAAGTCAGCCGTGCATATAAAGATATTTCAGCAAAAGCGGCGGCAGTGCGTGAAAGACTGATGTCGGAGAGCGGAAATGAACCGCCGCTCTCTCAGATTGCCGATGAACTGAGTATAACACCGCAAGAGCTTTCAACCGCTCTTGAAGCGGTCATGCGCCCGGAATCACTCTATACAAAAACCGATGACGGAAAATCCGAAAGCCGAGCGCCCGTTGATAAAATTGAGTGCAAGATAGATTATCAAGAAAAAATCGAAAACAGAATCATGCTGAGCGAAGCGTTTGCCGGGATTGACGAACGTGAAAAGCTGATAATATATATGCGGTATTTCAAACAGCGAACGCAAAGTGAGATTGCGTCAATACTCGGTATATCTCAGGTGCAGGTGTCACGAATAGAGAAAAAGGTCTTGCTTAAAATGCGAGAGAAGTTGACGTCATAGGCAATATTATCACGATTTTTTGAATTTTAAGGAATAAATATAATACTTAGTGGAACAATAATCCTGAAAATTCAAAAATAAGGGAAGTGAAAATATGCCGGGTGGTAATAATCAAAATAAAGACAATTCAGGTTACAAGAAAGATTATCAGGATTATATTGAAAAGACCTCGCCTAAAAGTCCTCTGTTTAAGGATATGATTATGGCGTTCTTGTTTGGCGGTGCAATTTGCGTTATCGGACAGGCATTTATGAACTTGTACAAAGACGTTCTTAACATGGACGCAGAAAACGCAAAGATTGCGGTCAGCGTAACAATGGTGTTTATCGGTGCGCTGCTTACAGGGCTTGATATTTACCCTAAGATTGCAAAGTATGCCGGTGCAGGAACCATAGTTCCCATAACAGGTTTTGCTAACTCTGTTGCGTCGCCTGCGATGGAGTTTAAGCGGGAGGGACTTGTTCTTGGTATGTCAGCAAAAATGTTTGTGGTTGCAGGTCCCGTGCTTGTATACGGCATAACAAGCTCTGTTGTTGTCGGATTTATATATTGGCTTTATAAGATTTTGATTGGAGGTTAATTTATGGCGGTCAGACTCGGAAATCAGACAATAAAAACAGAAAAACCGATTACGATTTCAAGTACGGCTTCAATTGTCGGAACAAAAGAGAGTGAAGGTCCTTTGTCGCCGTATTTTGACGTACACATGGAGGATGCGGAATGGGGCGAGGACTCATGGGAGAAGTGCGAAAGCAAGATGCAGCGCGAAGCAGCAAAGCTGGCAGTGCAAAAATCAGGTTATACAAGCGATGATATAGATATAATATTCGCAGGTGATTTGCTCAATCAATGTATCAGTTCGGGATTCAGTGCAAGAGAGCTAAGAATCCCTTTCTATGGATTATACGGAGCGTGTTCTACTATGATTGAAGGAATAAGCCTGGCTGCGGCCATTATTGACGGCGGCGGAGCAGACAAGGCGCTTGCAGTTGCTTCAAGTCATTTCTGTACAGCCGAAAGACAGTACAGAAACCCGCTCGAATACGGCGGTCAGAGAACCCCGACTGCACAGTGGACGGTAACGGGTGCAGGGGCCGCAGTTTTAAAATGCGGCATGGAGAGCGGTGACGGACCGTATATTACACATATTACGACCGGTAAGGTTGTTGATTTTGGTATTACTGATACAAACAACATGGGCGGAGCAATGGCTCCTGCTGCGTGCGATACACTGCTTGCACATTTTGCGGACACGGGCAGAAAGCCTGAAGATTATGACTTAATCCTGACCGGCGATTTGGGCAAGGTCGGACGTGAGGTTCTTATAAATCTTCTTGAAACTGAGGATTATGACATGAGAAACAACTATAATGATACAGGCTGTATGATGTTCGATTTTGACAAGCAGGATGTGCATGCCGGAGGAAGCGGCTGCGGATGTGTGGCAGCGACTTTCTGCGGATACGTGTATAAGATGCTTAAAGAACGCAAGCTAAACCGTGTGCTGATTGTCGGTACTGGGGCGCTGCTCAGTCCGACTTCAAGTTTTCAGGGCGAATCTGTACCGGGAATCGCTCATGCCATTGCGATTTCAAATGAATTATAACTATGTAATTGGAGATGTATAAGTATGGATTATTTAAACGCCTTTTGGGTTGGAGGATTGTTATGTGTAATAGCGCAAATTCTGATAGATAAAACGAAACTGACGCCGGCGCGGATACTTGTATTATATGTAGTCATAGGTGCGATTCTCGGCGGTATCGGAATATATGACAAGCTGGTTGACTTTGCCGGAGCAGGAGCAACCGTTCCGCTGATGGGATTCGGAAACGTGCTTGCGGACGGAGTAATGAAGGCGGTTGACCAATCGGGATTTATCGGAATAATTACAGGAGGAACGGCAGCAGCGGCAGGCGGAATAGCAGCAGCAGTGTTCTTTGGATTCTTAGTCGCGCTGATTTTCGACCCAAAAGCTAAGAAATAATAAAAAGCAGGGGAGGCAGATAGCCTCCCCTCTTTTAAAATTATTGTTCGTTAATACTCATATCTGCAAAATACACCGGCGCCGCAGTCTGTACAAGACGTATTGATTTGAGAGAATTGTTCTTTCCTGAAATCGAACCCATCTTTATCGATGCCAGTTCGGTTCCGTCTGCGCTTGCGGCAGTCAGGGTTATAAATTCATTAGTTTGCGCTTTACTGTAATCAAGCGTCATCTTAAAGTGTACCCACTGGCTTTCACTTAACTTGTCATATGCAAACAACAGCGGTTCGCCATTGTTCTTGCTTATATCCGGTCCGTAATTCACCATGTTTCCGCCGCTGCTTACACCGTCATTATTTATAACCTCAGCAAAGATATTGTCAGTCACTGTATAATTACTCTCCGCGTTTTCAAGATATACGCGGAAGTTTCTCTTGACCGTCTTATCAATATAAATATCAAAGTCAAAGTCTAATATTCCCGATGAAACAGGGGTATCAAAAATCTTGTACACATTTCTCTTTGATATATAGAACGCGTCTTTGCCATTGTAGTTCACAACCTCTGCCGCGCCGTCCGAACCTGTCTGCGTAGCCTCACCGACTTTCCAGCCGCTGTACTTGCCGTAGGCGTCCGGGTCAACAGTAGGACCGGGTGTAGCTGTTGGTATCGGTGTATAGTTATTGTCAAGTTTAAGTTCACTGAACTGCGCCTGAGAGTAATATGACTTAGGCGAAGCATCAGACTGTCCCTGCTGCGAATCAATCGCTGTACCAACATACAGTTTGTTTGCCAGACCGCTTATTGTCATTGTATAAGGCTGTCTTGCATTATCCATCCAGTCAGTTCCGCTGTCAGATACAGAGAATATAAGTGTGTCGCCTGTTCTTTGAATTCTCATATAGTTTGGCAGATGATACTTTCCTGTAGGTTCGGTATCGTACGGACGTTCGCCCAGAACATTGCCTGATATAATCTCGTTGTCTTTGCCTGTCATAAATATACCGATTTTCTGGTCTGTCGAGTTGGTCTGCTTGATGTCGGTGGCTATATTCTTGTTCTTGGTTGTGCGCGCCACAATTCTGTTATTACGTCCAAACTTAATCCAGCCGTCAACAAGCGCTGCCATTCTGTCACCGCCGCCGAGACCTTCGCGAACCATAAGTCCGAATGCCGGTCCGTTCTCGTTTGCCATTATATTTTCAAGTTTGAGCGATATGTCAAAGTCGCCGGTTACTTCTTTATATAAGAAGTCGCATTTGTCGGCTGTACCGCCTATTTTACCGCTGCCGCCCATTGTGTAAAGTCCGTCTTTATCAACAGACACTGCGCCCTTGCCGGGGAACGAGTTTGTTCCGATTTGCTTGAGCGTCCAGCTTTCAGGTGCGGCAGAGCCGTTAACGTATACAATAGATGTAGTGCTTCTGGTACTCTCGCCCTTGTTGTTGTATGCAACACAGGACAGGTAGTGTGTTCCCAAATCAAGAGAAATACTGTCATTAATTTCTGACACGTTATCGTATGTCTTAATCAAAGCCTCGTCGTCATAAAGCTCCATTTTGACAATTGCTGTATCGCCAACCGGTGAAGCTGAAGCCTTGTAGTTTACGGTTTGATTGTCATTTATAACCAGCCAGTTTCCGTTGTCAACCGTCTGACCGTCCACTGTTTTGTTAATCGAAGCAATCGCAGGACTTATAACCGTAACTTCAGGATTGGTAGGCGAAGCCGCACTTTGCTGTACAGTCCAGTCATTAACATATGCTTCAATCCATGTGTATCCTGCCCATTTTCCGCTCGGAACTATGTCATTGTCTTTTGCGTCATTCTCCATGCCGTGAGCTGTCTTCCAGTCGGCAGGGATTTCAAATACCCTCTCAGAGTTTTGGATTCCGACAAGTCCGCCGACTTCTTCTTCATTATTTATAATCCTGCCGGTCTGATTCTTAACATCTGCAATAACGCGTGCATCGATTGAGTCACGTCTCGGCAAGGTTGCGCCTGCATCAGCAATAACGCTGTCTAAAACATCCTTTCCTGCAAGCAGCTTATCTGAAGAAATGTTCAGATCGGGATAAAGTTCATCGCCGAGTGAGAACGGCTTTGACATTCTCTCTACCTGATTCTGAGCTTTGTTTGTCGCGTCATCTGCCCAGTTGTTGCTTGTGACCGTACTGCTGCCGGCAACATAGTTATCCTCCATATAGAACTTACTTTTTTCTACAGTGAATACAACTTTCTCGCCGTTTATTTCTTTCTCGTAAGTATTTCCGACTTCTTTTGCAAGCTTGTCAAAGTCATAAATACGGAATCTTTTGCCCGAAACAGTACTCGGACCGTACTTGTAGTAGTTGTTTGAGTAGTTAACCTGAGATGGACGAACCTGACCTCGTGCGTTGCCCGGATGCGGTGACGTAGGTTCGCCACCGTATGCCGAGTTGGTAACACCCCAATTATATACTATATTGTTTCTGAAGTCTGTATTTTTAAGAATTCTGTCAAGCCGCGGAGAACGGCTGTCATGGTGCGCGAATATATTGCGGTAGTATGTAGCGTTGGTGCCGCCGATAATCGCACCGTAGCCGTGCGCGCCCTTAAAGTGACCTGACATCCTCATACTCTCTGACGTAATAGAGTTCTGAACCGTCAGACGCTTACCCTGTTCATAGCCGCTTGTGTTCTCAACATTGCCGGCATAGAGAGTCAGACCCTCGTCAACACACCAGCTTGTTGAGCAGTGGTCTATAATAACGTCAGTATTCCACTGACCGCCGATACCGTCAACTTCAGCTCCGTTCTTGTTAGTCGGACGAACGCGCAGATATCTCATGATTACGTTTTTTCTGGCGTTGCCAATCTGCAAGTCTCCGCCGGTGAGTGTGATACCGTCGCCCGGCGCAGTCTGACCGAGTATGGTAACGTAATCCCGGTTGATCTTCTGTCCGTTTGGAAAGTCAATAACTCCGCCTACGTCAAATACAATAATTCTGCCGACCGGCGGTTTCTCTTCTGACGTACCTTCCGCAGCGTCAGGGTCAACAGGGTCAGCGCTTATTGCTTCGGTGAATGATCCCGGTCCGTCTGAGTTCAGGTTTGTAACATGATATACCTCAACTGTTCCGCCGGCATCAAGCGCGCCTCTTGCACCCTTTGTATACTTGCCGCCGCCTTCCGCGCCGGGGAAAGCGAGAAGATTGCCGACAAAGACGTCCTCATATGGCTCAATAGAGCCTTCAGACCAGAGGAAGAATCTAACGTTTGAATATGTTTTGTCAAATTCTTCATGAACTGAAAATGCCTCGCTGCCGCTTGCGATTTCAACTAATTTCGCATCTGCGAGTACGTCGTTCTCATATGCTGCCGCAATAAAGAAAGCCTCGCTTCCGCTTAAATTTGAAACTTTGGCAGTGACAGTATTGCCTAAAAATACGGGTGTATCATCATAGAACACACCGTTGTCATACATGCTTCCGCCCGATGGTGTATCCGCGCCTTCAGCAATAACGGTTGCCGAAAAGCATATTGAAGCAACCATACATATTGCCACTAATAACGCAAAAATCTTTTTCATAATATCCCTCCAAATAAATTAATATATACAAATATTTTAACACTTTTGCACTAATATGGCAATACTTTTTTATAGTTTCAGTCACCGAAGCAGATGCCAAGCTTGCCGCCGGTTATAATCTCGTTTGAATCCGTCTGTACAATTTTTGTTTTATAATTCTACCAATTTATAGTGTATTATTCTTTTGAGATCAGCATATTTTATAAAAATGTCGAAATGTTAAAAATTTCAACAAATTTATTATAAAATGGGGTTGTATTTTTGAAAATTTATGATATAATATAATTAAATTGAATATATCCCTGCGTTGTACGTATTTGTGGCATTAATGTAAAACCAACAAATTTTATAAGGGATTCTTTCTTCAATTAGGTGGCGCACATGCCTCACACCTTTTTGGTGTCCAGTGGACTTGTAAAGCCTTTGAGCGAATCCCACCTGGTTTCCAGGTTTTTACCTTAACCACCTTACGGCTATCGCGGGGTATATTTATTTATTCAAAAAACGCATTTTTTGAGTAATAATGACAAATTTATTCAAAACACTTGACAAAAGCTCAAAATTGATATATAAATATATAAGGTATGTTTGTGATAGTAATTCCTAAAGAGGAGGATTGGATGTGCGCATTATTTCCGGTAGAAAACGCGGATATAAACTTTTGCCGCCCGTCGGAGATAACACTCGTCCAACCACTGACAGGGTAAAGGAGTCACTCTTTAATATCATACAAATGCGGTTCCCCTGCGGCAATGTTCTTGATTTGTTTGCCGGCAGCGGCGCACTCGGTATAGAGGCTTTGAGCCGCGGTGCAGGACATGCTGTGTTTATTGATCATGACTTAAAATCTTATGATATTATTAACAAGAATTTAAGCGGCAGCGGTTTCTCAGAAAGCTCGTCTTTATTTAAAACCGATTCATTTGATTTTTTGGATGAAATCGGAAGCGGAAGAAGAAGTATCTGCGGCGAAGCGCATATTAAGTTCGATATTATATTCCTTGATCCGCCGTATAATAAAGGAATGCTTTTACCTATACTTGAAAAAATATATGTCTATAATCTGCTTTCTGACAATGGAATCATTGTTGTTGAAACTGAAGCAGGCGGAGAGGACATAACAGGTGCAAAGTTTAATGTTGTAAAATCAGCCAAGTATGGCAAGACAGTCATCACTATTTTGCAGAGGTGATAATATGAGAACTGCGGTATATCCCGGCAGTTTTGACCCTTGTACAAACGGGCATCTTGATGTTATCAAAAGAGCGTCCAAGCTGTTTGACAAGGTTGTTGTAGCGGTACTTATTAATAACTCTAAAACTCCGTTGTTTTCAGCTAAAGAGCGTGTCGAGATGTTAAAACTCGCAACTGACGGTATCAAAAATGTTGAAATTTGTTCATTTTCTGGGTTATTGGTTGACTTTATGAAAGAAATTGATTCACAGGTAATTATTAAGGGAATTAGGGCGGTCTCGGATTTTGAATATGAGTTTCAGATGGCGCTTACAAATCAGGCGTTATATGAGGAGTTAGAGACCTTGTTTTTACACACCAGCAAAGAGTACATGTTTTTAAGCTCCAGCATTGTAAAGGAAATTGCAAAGTATGGAGGTTATTTGGACGGTTTGGTTCCAAGCAGCTTAATCCCTATTATAAAAAGACGGTTTAAAAATTTGGGAAATTAAGCCGAACTTAATATTCAAGGAGGTATTTATAATGGATGCATTAGAATTATTGGATGAACTTGAGGATATAATTGATAAAGGTGCGTCTGTTCCTTTTTCAGGTCGTTGTATTCTTGAAAAGGATGAGTTGCTTGATGTTCTCCAGGAAATCAAGCTCAAGCTCCCTGACGATTTGAAGCAGGCGAAATGGATAAAAGAAGAGAGACAGAGAATTTTACAGGAAGCTCAGGCTGAAGCGGATGCTCTTATTAAGTCGGCTGAAGATAGAATTATAGCTATGGTTAACGAAAATGAGATTACCAAAAAGGCTATTGTTCAGGGGAATCAGATTATTGATAACGCTCGTGCAAATGCACAGCAGGTTTCTGATTCTTCTTATCAGTACGCTGATAATCTTCTTGAAACTGTTGAAAAAGTAGTCATGACATCGATGAAAGACCTTGAACAGTGCGTAAATATTGTCAGAAATAACAGAAATGAGATGAGAAGCAACGGCGCACTTAATCTTATGAACAGTATGCCGAGTGATACTTCACAGACTATTGAATAACTAATAGATATTATCTCGTTGAATATTTGATTTTTATATAAAATTTTGATTAATATGTACATTTAATTTGAATTTTGCCGTGTAACATTATTTTGTTTTTTGAATTTATTTATTTTTGTGTTTATGTGACAAGTCCTCCGTGTTTATGGGAGAACTTGTCTTTTTTTATCTTTTTTTGAATGTAACATTTCATTTCTAAAATGTTACAGGGCTTTTCTCAAATTTTACAGCCAATTAACAAATTGTTATTTCCATTTATTTAGCATTGAATTATTAAATATTTCAGTTATAATATTTTTATACGATACATATGTTTTGTTATAGCTAAATTAAAGAAGCTATAAGCACAATAATTTTTTTTGTTTGTAATATTTCGGGGGAGATTGTATGAGGATTGAAAAAATTAATGAAAATAAAATAAAGGTATTGATGGATACCGCTGAAGCACGGGAGTGGAATGTAGATATAAAGAATATTTCGTCAAACACTCCTGAGATACAGGATATGTTTCGGACTGCGATTAAGATGGCTGAAAGAGATGCGGAGTTCTATGTTGACGGTGCCAAACTATTTGTAGAAGCTATACCGGGAAAGATTGACGGATTCGGTATGCTTATTACAAAAGTGTTCAGTGACAGCGACTTAAACCGCGCCATAGATAATTGTTCATATAGAGGCAAAATAAAAAAGACGAAGCTGAGCGCAGGTCAGATTGCTCAAAGTATAATCGGCAAACGGATTTTTAAGTTTAACGACTTTGAAAACGTATGTCATGCGGCAGACGCTGTTTCAAAAGAGTTTTCCGGAATCAGCACTTTATATAAACTATGCGGTGAATATTACATGTTGCTTATCCCAAGCGACAGGCTGATAATGCTTGATATTGAGAAAGTAATGCTTGAATTTTCTGACCGTCAGGAAAAGACTTTGATATCTCATGGACGCTTAAACGAGCTTGCGGAGATCATGATTAAAGAAGATGCGGTTGAAGTATTGTCAAAGTATTTCGTATAGCCTGAATATTACATATCATTAAAAGAGGTTTTGGAGGACTATATCCTTTGAAGCCTCTTTTTTGTTAATGTAAGTAATATCTGTTCGCCTGGCTGAATAATATTATATAAATAAATAAGCAAAGGAGGCGAATATTATGGAGAATAGTGAAACAAAGCATACGGTTTTAATTGAGAACAGAAACCGCATAAAAATCAACTGTGTTGAGGATGTAGAAAGCTTTAATGAGGAAAAAGTGGTAGTGTACACAAGCATGGGCGTAATGGTAGTGACAGGTTTTGACTTTAAGGTGAGCCGTCTCAGTGTTGAAGATGGACAGCTTGTAATAGACGGTGAAGTTGACAAGGTTGAATACATGGAAGAAGCGCGTGATGATAGAGGTGGATCGAGCGGTCTTTTGGGACGGCTTTTCAGATGATGAACGACAAAATACTTTAATGAAAGGATAATGCGGCAGAGGGGTTATGCCGTGAGATAAACGTTATGGATAAAAA
>CAOKIL010000007.1 GCA_948468535.1 uncultured Eubacteriales bacterium | reverse complement strand
TTTAAGCTCGTTTAATACCAAAGTGTTAAACACTTCCTGAACAAGCCCCATATCTTTATATTGAAGAACCTGAATCTTTCCGTTTTCGTCAATATTATTAACTGCGATGCCGCAGCTTTCCTGACCTCTGTGCTGAAGCGCATAGAGACCGTAGTAGGTCAGCCTTGCAACGTCCAAGTTGTCACCCATGTCATAGACACCGAATACTCCGCATTCCTCGTGCAGGGTGTCTGCTCCGAAAATTTCTGAATACTTATTCACAATATCCTCCTTGTAAGCGGCGGCAAATCCCCTGCCCGAAACATATTCAAGCTTAGGTCAAAATGCCGCACTTTTCCTATGTTCGGGAGGAGCGCCATTGATCCTGTAAGTATATTTAATTTTATATAAGAATTTTTAAACGGTTTCACCCATAAGACGCTTCATAATTTCTTCATAAGCATCTTCAACATTGCCCATGTCGCGTCTGAATCTGTCTTTGTCAAGTTTTTCGTTTGTGTCCTTATCCCAGAAACGGCATGTATCAGGTGAGATTTCATCTGCGAGCACAATGGTACCATCGCTTGTTTTGCCGAATTCGAGTTTAAAGTCTATAAGCTTAATTCCAAGGTCGAGCAGGTATGCCTTTAATATCTCGTTTACTTTAAATGCGTACTTTGCGATTGTGTCGATATCCTCCTGGGTTGCAAGACCGAGCGCAAGTACGTGGTATGAGTTAATAAGCGGGTCGCCGAGGTCGTCGTTCTTATAGCTGAACTCAAGAGTAGGCGCGAGAAGCTGTTTGCCTTCCTCAACCCCATATCTCTTAGAGAAAGAACCGGCTGCTACATTACGGATTATAACCTCCAACGGTACTATATCAACTTTTTTAACGAGAGTTTCTCTGTCGGATATTTCTTTAACAAGATGTGTCGGAATGCCATTTTCTTCAAGCATTTTCATCAAATGATTTGTAACGCGGTTATTGATGATGCCCTTGGACTGAATAGTGCCTTTTTTTTCTCCGTTAAATGCAGTTGCATCATCTTTGTAATCAACCATCAACACTTCCGGGTCATCAGTTTTAAATACTTTTTTTGCTTTACCTTCATAAAGCTGCTCCAGTTTTTGCATTATAAAAAGCCTCCATAAATATATAATAAATTTAATAAACAAAAAATAAAAATACAGTATTATTGTATTACATAAAGGAATAAATTGCAAGACTTAAATACAAGAAAAAACCAAAAAGTTGTCTAAAGTTTTATTAATGACAAAAACAAAAATGTGGAAACTTAACATAATTATATTTTATACATATTAGGCTGACGATAGTCGAACTCATACGGATTTTACCACCGTCAGACAACCGAAAAAACAGCGCATTAAGCCGCGGAACAGATTGTTTAAAATTAGTATTTATTTTGACTTTTGCGGAATAATAGGGATATATTATGTCTGAGCGGAGGTCGCATATATGAAGATGAGCTTATCCGTTTTGAAGAACAAACGGTTTGAGAACACATTATCAATTATTGTCGGCGGATTTATTATGGGATTTGCGCTGATATTCTTTCTTGTTCCGTCAGAAATTGCGGCGGGAGGCGTCAGCGGTATTGCAACTGTGCTGTATCACTTGTTTAATCTGCCGGTCGGAATTATGGTGCTTGTGCTTAATATTCCGATTTTTATTCTCGGATTTGTGAACTTTGATTCACGTTTTTTGATTACTTCAATAATCGGAACTCTTGCGCTCTCGGTATCCACTCAGTTATTTGAATCGGAGTTTTTTACAAGATTTCTTCCTGTGTCAAATGACATGTTTTTGTGTTCAATTTTAGGAGGAGCTCTGTATGGCTTTGGATTGGGACTTGCCATGAGAGTGGGAGGAACCACGGGCGGAACAGATATTCTGTCGCTTGTGCTTAAAAAGTGGTTCCCGAAGTTTTCTGTAGGGCAGTTTATTATTATAATAGATGGTGTAATAATTACTGCTGCCGGATTGGCATTCGGAAGGCTGGACACAATTTTGTATTCTGCGGTTATGCTCTTTGTTAGCTCATATTTGGCGGATACAATGATTGATGGTATGGATTTTGCCAAAATGGTATATGTGATTTCAGAAAGAGAACCGGAGATTTCCCAAAAGATAGCGGAGGAGCTTAACCGTGGTTCTACTGCTTTGTCTGGGTTTTCAATGTATTCGGGAAAGACAAGAAATGTTCTGATGTGTGTTATGCGAAAGTATCAGCTTCCTAAACTAAAGGAGATTGTGCAGGAGATAGATGATGGCGCTTTTGTTATTGTCAGTGATGTTAAAGAAGTAATAGGATTCGGATTTAAAACTAAGAATAACAGATAAAATTGATGCCGCAGCAATATGCTGCGGCATCAATTTTAAAATAATTTTAAGCATCACGTAAGCCGGGTTCTGTCGCGGATGATAATCTATCTCGAACGTATGTCGCCACACGCCTCTAGCCACCAATCTCCGAAGGTGCCGGGCCGGCTTAATCTTCGATTCAGGTGTTGCTCCGGATGGGGTTTACAGCGGTGATAAGTCGCCATATCACCGGGTGAGCTCTTACCTCGCCTTTTCACCCTTACCCAAAAAATTCGGGCGGTATATTTCTGTTGCACTTTCCTTAGAGTCGCCTCCACAAGCCGTTAGCTTGCATCCTGCCCTATGGAGCCCGGACTTTCCTCACGTCGGAAATCTCTCCACTCTATCACTTTCTTGCAAGCAAGAAAGCTCATTGCGCTACGAGTTTCCTCCTCTCAACGTAAAGCACAGTGTTCTGCATAACTGAGTAATTTATTGACCTCTCAAATTTGAGCACAACATTCAGTTTGAACATACCACATCAAAGATGTGGGTCACAGGCTTTAAGTTGTTTTAAAACCCATAGGAGTTTTGTTGCGGATTTGTTTTAAAAAGCGTTTTTGATTTGCAGGCGGATAATATCCGCCCCTACGGTGGGTGAGCAGGTCACCATATCGTCTCTGAAAATCGTGCGGTCGCAGATTTTACTATTCGCTAATCTCTAATCGCTATTGTCTATGTTGACGCGCTATCATCTGTGATACTTCGTCGGAATAGCCTGCGCTGTTGCGTTTTCGGCTGTTCGCCGAAAAGCTTCACTGCTACGGTATTCCTCCTCTCAACTCAAAGCACACGGCTTTGAGTTGTTTTAAAACCTCTGAGAACTTTTCACCATTAACAATTTAAAGCAGAGTAACTTTGATTACTCCGTCGATTGCTTCGATTTCGCTTTCAACAGCAGGGTCAATCTTTTCTTTAAGATCCAGCATTGTATATGCATAGTCACCGCGGCTCTTGTTGAGCATGTTATCAATATTAATACCCTTTGATGAAATCATATCTGTGATATGCTTGAGGACGTTAGGGATATTCTTGTGTGCGATTGTGATACGCACGCCGCTTTTTTCGCCCATGTCACAAGCGGGATAGTTAACGCTGTTTTTAATATTTCCGTTTTCCAAAAAGTCCTTGATTTCTTCTGACGCCATAACAGCACAGTTTTCTTCGCTTTCAGGTGTTGATGCTCCGAGGTGGGGCATGCAGATAACTTTGTCGTTATTGAGCAGTTCTGCTGTTGCAAAGTCTGTGATGTAAGCCGAAAGTGTTCCGTCAGCCAAAGCTTCCTGAACGTCTGCGCTGTCAACCAATGTATCTCTTGAGAAGTTGAGAAGTCTTGCGCCTTTCTTCATTTTTGCAAACGCTTCTGAATTAATCATGCCTTTTGTTGACGGAGTTGCCGGAACATGTATTGTTATATAATCAGATGCGGCAAGCAAATCTTCAAGGCTGTTTGCCTTTTCGGCAAATCTTGTCAGGTGCCAAGCTGCATCAACAGAAAGATACGGGTCAAAGCCGATAACGTTCATGCCTAAGTGATGAGCCGCGTTTGCAACCTTAACTCCGATTGCACCAAGACCGATAACGCCGAGAGTTTTGCCCTCGATTTCAGGTCCTACAAAGTTAGACTTGCCCTTTTCAACCAAAGCTCCTGCCTGATCGCCCTCATCTTTGAGCGTTTTTGCCCATTCAATACCCTGAACTACCTTTCTTGATGAAAGAAGAAGAGCGCAGATAACGAGTTCCTTAACGGCATTTGCATTTGCACCAGGAGTATTGAATACAACGATGCCATTTTCACTGCACTTGTCAATCGGAATGTTATTAACTCCTGCCCCTGCTCTTGCTACAGCTTTTAGGCTTGCAGGGAGTTTCATGTCGTGCATCTTATAGCTTCTGAGGATAATGCCGTCAGGATTTTCACATTCATCAGATATGTCGTAGTTCTTGCCGAGAACGCTCAGACCCTTTTTTGAAATCTTATTTAATGTTTGAATCTTATACATTATGAATTCTCCTTTTCAAACTTAGTCATGAAGTCAACCAAAGCTTTTACGCCTTCGATAGGCATTGCGTTATAGATACTTGCTCTCATACCGCCAACTGTTCTGTGACCTTTGAGGTTAACAAATCCCTGTGCCTTTGACTCTGCAATGAACTTTGCGTTAAGCTCGTCGCTGTCTGTAACAAACGGTACGTTCATGAGCGAACGGTCTTTTTCTACAACTGTTCCTTTGAACATTTTTGAGTTGTCAAGGAAGTCGTACAGAACTTTTGCCTTTTCAACGTTCTTTTCATTCATAATCTTTACGCCACCCATGTTCTTGATCCATTCAAAAACAAGACCGCAGATATAGATTCCGTATGTCGGCGGTGTGTTGAACATTGAGCCGTTTTCGGAATGTGTTTCATAGTTAAGCATTGTAGGCGTGATGTCTGCCGCATTGCCGATTAAGTCATCACGGACAACAACAACCGTTACACCGGCAGGACCCATGTTCTTCTGAGCGCCTGCGTAAACAAGACCGAACTTGGTGAAGTCAACTTCTTCTGAAAGAATACATGATGACATATCAGTAACCACTGTTGCTTCTCCAAAGTCAGGCATTGTGTTATAGTGTGTGCCGTAGATAGTGTTGTTGTATGTAATGTGTACATAATCAGCGCCGGGTGTAAGCATACTTTTGTTAACATCCGGAAGATATGAGAATGTCTTGTCTGAACTTGAAGCGATTTCGTTAGCTGTGATATAACGCTTTGCCTCGGCGAGAGCCTTTTTTGCCCACTGACCGGTTGTAACATAGTCTGCGGTCTTTGAACCGTTGCCAAGATTAAGCGGAACCATAGCGAACTGTGTTGAAGCTCCGCCCTGCAGGAACAGTACCTTATAGTTGTCAGGAACGTTCATGATTTCGCGGAATGTAGCTTCTGCCTTATCAATAATCGCCTGATATTCTGAACTTCTGTGGCTCATTTCCATTACAGATTGACCGCTGCCGCCCTGGTCAAGCATTTCTTCCTGTGCCTTCCTGAGGACTTCCAAAGGAAGCATTGAAGGACCTGCCGAAAAGTTGTAAACTCTACTCATAATTATTCTCCTCCAGAATATATACATAAATTTTAATATTTTACTGTGTTTAAATTAACAAATTATAGGTTTATAACTTTTATATTATATAACTAAAACTCAAAATCGTCAATACGAATTTACAATTTTTTTGTCAAGCTGAGTATTTTCGGTTAATATTGTAAAAAATATGCTTGCTGTATCGAGCGGATTTGACGTAAAATTATGGTAATATACATTGACACTGCAAGAGGCAGAATATAAAATAGAAGCATATTATTATAAATTTGGGTGATTTTAATGATAAAGTTTATTGCGACTGATTTGGACGGAACTCTTTTGGATTCAAAAAAGAATCTGCCTGTCGGATTTGGAGAGATGATTTACAGGCTTGATAAGAACGGTGTAGTTTTTGCTCCGGCAAGCGGAAGGCAGTATTATACAGTTGAAGAACAGTTTAAATCTCTCGGTCGTGAGCTTATGTATATAGCGGAGAACGGAGCAATAATCATTGACAAGGGCGAGATAGTGTCATGTGAGTGCATTGATGCAGAAACGGCAAAAGATATAATACTCCGTGTGCGTGACATACCGACGGCGTCAGCAATATTGTGCTGCGTCGACTGTGCGTACGGAGAGGATGATTCTGACCCGGAATTTGAAGTCAACACAAGAATGTATTATAAAAAGTTTGAGTTAATAGACGATATTGCAAAAATCTGTTATGAAAAAGAGATTTTAAAAATTGCTGTATTTGATAATCAAAATCCATACGAGAATGTGAAGAAGGTTTTGCCTGAGTATAAAGGAAGAGCAGAAGTGGTAATCTCCGGCGCGAATTGGGCGGACGTTATGAAGCCGGGCGTCTCAAAAGGCGCCGCGATAAAGCAAATACGCGAGATATACGGATATGACCGTGACGAGTGTATGTGCTTCGGAGATTATATGAACGATTATGAAATGATAATGGAATGCGGAGAAAGTTATGCAATGGGCAATGCGGTGGAAGAGATAAAGCGTGCTGCGAAACATATTACATCAAGCAATGATGAAAACGGAGTAATGCGGGTTCTTGAACAGATGTTTAAATAGAGGGGCAGTAGGAGATGAATCTCATACTGCCCTCTTTAGGCTTATCATGAAGAAAAAGTATCAAGCATAAACCTCGCGCACAGCTTCCAGCCGTTAATAATTTGTCGATTAAAATAAATTATATACTTGTCTGACAGCAAAAGTCATGTTATAATAATACAAGCAGTTGAATAATTAACTGTCAGGATATAAATTATCCCGGACCGAATTTGAACGGTGGCGACTGTTCTGACACCTGCCTAAAAGGAGGTGTTAATATGGATTTGAATTTAGTTTTCGGAATAATAGCGCTTGTTATAATTCTTAATATTATCAAATACATAAAAAATAGTCGCCCCATCTGACCATGGAGCGACAGTTAGGCTAATATAGTCTAACAAAGCAACTTGTGCAGAACGGTCAAAGCCGTTCTTACTTTCTGTCTGTATTATACCACTTATTATAATATGTGTCAATAGATAGTTTTAACGATTATCTATTAAGGAGTTAATATGAAGCAGCAGCCTATTTTGAGATATAAAAACGATATTGAGACAGCGTATGCGTCAATCCTTGCGCCGTATGCTACAAAGATTCCGATAGCTAACAGCCGTATAAACAGCGAGATTGTGCGTGACGCGGAAAACAGAGCTGATTTCCAGCGTGACAGAGACAGGATTATTCATTCGCTGGCTTTTCGCAGAATGATGTACAAGACGCAGGTGTTTGTAAATCATGAAGGCGACCACTTTCGCACGCGCTTGACTCATTCGCTGGAGGTGGCGCAGTTCGCAAGGGGAATTTCAAAGTCGCTTGCGCTGAATGAGGATTTGGCAGAGGCAATTGCACTCGGTCATGATTTGGGTCACACTCCGTTCGGACATGCAGCGGAAAAGGTTTTCAGTCAAAAGTTTGTGGAAGTTGGACTGCCTGAGTTTTATCATAACGAACAGAGCGTCAGAGTGGTTCAGTTTCTGGAAAACCGCTGCCCCGAGACATACTGCGGTCTTAACCTGACCCATGAAGTGCGCGAGGGAATGCTGAAGCATAACAATGACCGCAGCGGCAGATATCCTGAACTCATGCCGGATATACCGTGCGGAAGCTTAGAGGGACAGATTGTCAAAATTGTTGATACTGTTGCATACACCTGTCATGACCTTGATGATGGAATAAAGTCAGGAATATTATCTCGGAACTGTCTTGAAAATCCTGATATAATGCGAAGATACAGAGATATAAAAGAACAAATCAATGACGAGACAGGGATAACAATATCGTATGACAGACAGAACAATAACCTTTTTATTTCAGAGCTTATACATTGGTTTGTTGAAAGACTGACAGAAAGCGTATATCAAAGCCTGATTACGAATAATGTTTCCCGGCTTAGCGATGTAGAGCATTTGGCAGCGGAAGGAGTATCAATAGTTGCATTTGATGAAAGGACAGAAAAACTGTTTAAAAATCTAAAGTCATTTGTTGCAAAAAGCGTATATTGCACAGCAACTGTTCAGATGATGGATGCAAAAGCGGAGCTGGTTGTCAGTCAGCTTTATGACGCGTTTTTTGAAAATCCGAATTTGCTGCCGCCCGACCAGAAATATAAGATTGATAATTTCAGAGAGATTGACGGGTATAAAGAACTGAATGATGTAACTTCAAGGGCAAGAATAGTGTGCGATTATATTTCATGCATGACGGACAGATTTGCACTTGACGAGCATGAAAGGGTGTTTAATCCGAGAGTCAAGATATAAAAAAACAGGGCTGCAGCAATTTACTGCAGCCCTGTTAAACTTCAAAAATTATTCACCGACAGAGATAACTTCCTTGCCCTTGTATGTTCCGCAAGCCTTGCAAACTCTGTGTGACAACTTGAGTGCGCCACACTGAGGACATTCAACCATGCCCGGAACAGTAAGCTTCCAATTTGCTCTTCTCTTATCTCTTCTTGCTTTAGATGTTTTTCTCTTTGGAACTGCCATTTATATACACCTCTTTCCAAATTCATGATATTATATGAGGAACCCCTCAAAACAGCATGTATAATCAACATATGATTGACGATACAGTTATGCGCTGCATTTTCTACTTAATAGTTTTATAATTTTAGTCCAAGTCAATCGCGTCAAGCGCAGCAAATCTCGGATCAACGGGACGCGTATCACATTTACATTCGGTTTTATTTAGGTCAGCGCCGCAATTTGGACATAATCCTTTGCAGTCATCTTTGCAAAGATGTTTGCCGGGCAAGCTTAAAACTAAACTTGAATACACCCATTCTTCAAGATTGATAGTATCACCGCTGAAGTAAGTAATGTCAGGATTTTGATTGTTCTCATCAGATTTATTTTGACTTATATGTTCGATTTCTTTGAAACTTTCCAAAATATCAAAATCCAGGTCTGTTTTGAAACTTTCAGCACAACGGTCACAAGTCATTTCGAGTGAAGCATGAGCTTTTGCATCAAGCTCAATTGTTCCGCCGAAATTTTTGACAATGCCGTTTACTTTTACAGGAGCCAAAAGAGTAAAATCGTCAAGCTCGCTGAGCTTTGGGCTGACTTCGCAGTCAATAACAATTTGCTTACCTTCATAGTTCTTGATTTGTGCGATATTAATTTCACTGATTATCATTTTTATCACCTTTGAAGTCAATAATAACACAAACAGACAGCGATTATTATACCTAATCACAGTCTGTTTGTCAATAACTTTTTTACAAAATTTTTAAATTTCTTAGAAAACCGATAAAAGCCGATTACTTTGAAGCAAGATAACTGTTAATCTTGTTTACAAGCTCGTCAGCGTCAACGCCGTGTACTGCACAAGCCTGTTCAATGCTCTCACCGCTTGCCGACGGACAGCCGAGGCAGTGCATTCCTATAGCCAAAAAGAATTCAGCCGTACCGGGGTCAATCTGCAGTGCTTCCATTATTATAGTATCTTTTGTAACTTTTTTTTCCATTGTATATTCTCCTTTTCAAATGCAATTATATTTATTATACCCTATAAACTTCAAAAATTCAAGTTTTTTTGCATATTATTTTAAATCATTTATAGCGCGTGTCCACATATCGTTTGCGATATTTACGGCCTTAGCATATTCTGTTCCCTTTGAGGTTAGCTGAGAGAAGTCGCCGTTATCCGCTGCCTCTGTTCTTGGCTGTAATCCCTCAAAAATTTTATAAATTGTAGCTACGGTTGTGACAAGCGACTGATGTGCTTCCTTCTTGTCGCTTGGACAGAACATTTCTGCCGAACCGACTTCGTTATACCAATGCAGTGTTTTCTCGAGAGCTGCGGTATATTTGCCTTTCCATTCTGCGTAATTTGAAGAATTCAGTGCAGAAATCGAACTGAGAATCTCCGGCAGTTCTTCTTTTACAAACGGCTCGACTTCCGATGAGAATGATTCGATATAATTACCGTACTGCTCAGGATATTGGTCGCCGATTGTCTGAGCTTCAGTCTTTGATATTTGAGATGCAGATTTATTTGTACTGCTGCATGAAGTCAAAGCCGCACTTGCCATAATAAGTACTGCTGAAATTGCAGCTATTGCTTTAATATTTTTTCCGAAAAACATGTTTATTACCTCGTTTCTTAATTTAGTTTTACAAACTCACCGTCTTAATTTTGATAGAGCGGATGAGATAAGATGCATTGTTCCGCGTTTTGCAGACCACCACAGCAGCCAAAATATGATTGTCACAATATAAGCCGCAGCGGTTACAAACCAAAATCGGTTAACAACATCGGTCATGCCGCGCATAACAAGCAGATAATCATTTAGGAATATAATCACAAGACAGTGCGACAGGTATATGTTATAGCACTGTGAATCAAGCGCTTTGGTGAAGATGCTGATTTTTTCTCTGCTGTCTGCCGTCCATGTAAAAATCATAAAAAAGAATAATATGGCGGATGCACAATACAATAAGTGAACATTGTCCATCCAGAGCGTGGTTAGACTGTATGTCTTGTATGCAAGCATTATATCAAAAAATGCGCTGATTATAAACAGCAGAGTGATAAACATTTTATTATTGAGCACAGATTGTTTGAATCTTTCGTAGTTCATGCCGACGTAGCAGCCGCACACCCAATACACTAAATATTTTGTAAAAATAACGTCATCATACGGAAATACGATTCCCGGTGATATTGTTTCAAATATGTACGTCAGATTATAACCAAACACCATAGATATAAGCACGGAAAACACAATGCCGATGCCTGCGTCAAGCCGCTTTAATACAAATGACCAAACCGGCATCAATAAATAGAATTGTATTATAATGATAACAAAATAAAAATGACCGACAAGATCACCTTCGTACAATTCGTGCAGCAATCCGCTCCATGAGAAGTCAAAATACTGATGGTTTACAAAGTAAAGATAAAATATTGTTACCCAAAGTATGTACGGCAGAATAACACGGGTAATTCTGCCTTTGTAAAACTTAAAATAGTTTATCTTTTTACTGCTCAGGAACATTTTAACACCGCTCAGAAATATAAACGCAGGAACAACAAAACTGCTGAAACGCCACGGAGTGAATATATAGTTAAACGCTCTGATTGATTTGTCGGTTTCGCTTATAAGCACAGAGGCGCAGTGGATAAAAATAACAAGCATGGCGCAAAAAATATTCATATATGTTAGCTCGTACTTCATTTTACGCATTTTAGCAGTGTTTTCCATAATCAATTATTCACTTCCTCTGATATACAATTTTGTTTAAAGTCAGTTCGCATTAATCTTTCTGCGCTCGTTTCTGAGTTCGTTGCGGCGTTTTGAGAGTTCAAGCTCCATTTTTTCTTCTTCGGTCTCGATAATAAGCCTCGGAACTCTGGTTGGTTTCTCGTTTTTGTCAAGAGCCACAAGAACAAGATAAGCCTTGTTTATCGTGCGTCTGACGCCGTTTAAGTCCTCAAGCATTGTTCGCACGCAGACTTCCATTGACGAGTTCCCGACAGACGTAACCTTACCGGCGAGTACGAGTGTGTCGTTCGGATATGCAGGACCTCTGAAACAAAGAGTATCAACCATCGCGGTTGTAACGGTTTTGCCGCTGTGACGGCGCGCTACTATTCCGGCAACCTCGTCAATCCATTCCATAAGCCTGCCGCCGAATAGTCTGCCGTAACCGTTCAAATCCGAAGATGCGACCATTCTGACCTGTTCTGTATACGAATCGGCGACATGTTTTGCTTCGATTATATTTTCTGTTATATTTTCTTCCATATGACATTTCTCCTTATACAAAACCAATGATTGTATTCGCAATTTTTATATATTTTATCACAAGTTTCCAAATTTATCAAGGATTTAATATTTTTGTTAGATTTTCAGTACATACCAATATTGATATATAAAGAATAATGTGTTAATATATCAATAAATAAAGGGCGGAGGATAAGTATTATGAAAAATAAATATGCTGATTTAAAGTGCAAAACACCTTTTTATATAGTTGATGAGGCGCTTATCATAAAGAATCTGGAAATATTAAAAAGAGTATCAAGACGCACGGGGGCTAAGATTCTCCTGGCTCAAAAGGCTTTTTCAATGTACAGTCTTTATCCGCTCATTTCAGAATATTTAAGCGGAACAACGGCAAGCTCATTGTTTGAGGCGCGGCTCGGATATGAAGAAATGCGCGGAAGCGAAACGCATATTTATGCTCCTGCTTTTAGCGATGATGATTTTGATGAAATAATCAAAATCTGCGACCATATTGTGTTTAACTCATTCTCACAGTGGGACAGGCATAAAAAGAAAGTTAAAGATACGAATGTTGAGTGCGGAATACGTATTAATCCTGAGTATTCCGAAATTGAAACAGATATATATAATCCTTGCTTTACAGGTTCAAGAATGGGAGTTACGCCGGCGAACTTTATATCGGACGACTTAGAGGGGATAAGTGGATTGCATTTTCATACAATGTGCGAACAAAATTCCGATGTATTGTACAGAACCGTTATGGAAGTTGATAAAAAGTTCGGTAAGTATTTGGAAGGCATGAAGTGGCTTAACTACGGCGGCGGTCACCATATTACCAGAGATGACTATGATGTTGATATGCTGTGCCGCTCCATAGAATACATGCGTGATAAGTATAATCTTCAAATTTACCTTGAACCTGGTGAGGCTGTCGCTTTAAACAGCGGTTTTTTGGTGTCTGAGGTTATGGATATAATGAATAACGGAATTGACATAGCAATACTTGACACATCTGCCGCTTGTCATATGCCTGATGTGCTTGAAATGCCATATAGACCCAACGTAATCGGGAGCGGTCAGCCGGGCGAAAAGCCGTATACATATCGCTTCGGCGGACCTACCTGTCTTGCCGGTGATATAATAGGTGATTATTCGTTTGATAAGCCACTGAATGTCGATGACCGTATTGTATTTTGCGACATGGCTATATATTCAATGGTAAAAAACAATACATTTAATGGAATAAATCTGCCGTCGATTCAGCTTTTGCATACGGACGGAACTGTTGAAACAATAAAAACTTTCGGATATGATGACTTTAAGTCAAGATTATGATTAAAAGATACGGTGATAAATTATGAATCCAAAAACTAACTATTTGCAAAATGAGATAACCAACTTTTTACTTGAAAACGGAGCGGGGCAAGTTGGGTTTTGCAGACTCGGTGATGATGAATTCGGACAGAATAGATTTGGACTTGAATACGCAATTTCTTATACCATACCTCTGTCAAAAGCAGTGATAGATGAGATAGACGGCGAACCGACTTATACATACTTTCATCATTATCGCACGGTTAATACTCTGATTGATAATAATTCATTAAAGGTAGGAATAAAGCTCCAAAAACTCGGTTATAAGTATGTCAGTGTCCCTGCGTCGCAGTCCACAGGCGGCTATCAAGGCTTGTTTTCGCATAAGTATGCGGCTGTACGCGCAGGTCTCGGATACGTCGGCAAGAGCGGACTTTTTATCTCTACAGAAAACGGACCGAGGGTGAGACTGGGAACAATACTCACAGACTGTGCAGAGTTTACCGTAAACGAGACGATTATGGAATCGCAGTGCGGAGAGTGCCGAGCTTGCGTAAGAGCTTGTCCTGCGATGGCAATAAAGGGTAATATTTGGAAGCCTGGAATCCCTCGTGAAGACATAGTAGACGCAAGAGCGTGCAGCGAACACATGAAAAAAACGTATCAGCATATAGGAAGAGGAGTAGTGTGCGGAATATGTATGCGGGTATGCCATAAATAACCTAAAGAGCACAAACCACCCGTGCGCTTTAGGTTTATGAAATTTTTCAAAAATTTTCTAAAAAACTCTTGCATTATGGTTTTTGTTATGCTATAATACCTTTCTGTGTGGTGTGTCCACATAATAAAATACGCACGTCGGAGGATTTTTAAGGGTGTGCCGCAATCCCATGTCGGTTCCTTAAAAAGCAGATAACGGCGGAGGTATAAAACTTTACGGAGGTGTAAATCATGGGAGTAGTTCAAATGAAACAGTTATTGGAAGCAGGCGTTCACTTCGGTCATCAGACACGTCGCTGGAACCCTAAAATGTCGGAGTACATTTTCACAGAGAGAAACGGTATCTATATTATTGATCTTCAAAAGACAGTTAAGAAGATTGAAGAAGCATACTATTTCACTCGTGATATCGCTGCAGATGGCGGAAACGTTCTCTTTGTAGGTACAAAGAAGCAGGCTCAGGAAGCTATCAAAGAAGAAGCTGAAAGAACAGGCATGTACTATGTAAACGCAAGATGGCTCGGCGGTATGCTCACAAACTTCAAAACAATCAAGCAGAGAATCGGCAGATTGTTCCAGCTTGAAAAGATGGCAGAGGATGGTACAATGGACCTTCTCCCCAAGAAGGAAGTTATCAAGCTCAACCTTGAAAAGGAAAGACTTGAGAAGTTCCTCGGCGGTATCAAGAACATGAAGAACCTTCCGGCAGCTATGTTCGTAGTTGACCCCAGAAAGGAAAAGAACGCTATTGCAGAAGCTCATAAGCTTGGTATCCCGGTTATCGCAATCGTTGATACAAACTGTGACCCGGAAGAAGCCGACTATCCTATCCCCGGCAACGATGACGCTATCCGTGCCGTTAAACTTATCGTTTCAACAATCGGTAACGCTATCTTAGAGGGTAAGCAGGGCGAACAGCTTGAAGATGCTGAATCAAAAGAGGTAGAAGTGACTCTTGATATGCTTGACGAATAATATTCGATATTAAGGCGGTATGCCGCCTATACTATAATATACTTGGAAAGGATGAAGTAGAAATGGCATTTACAGCACAAGACGTAAAAACTCTAAGAGAAATGACAGGCTGCGGAATGATGGACTGCAAGAAGGCTCTTACAGAGACAGACGGCGATCAGGAGAAGGCTGTTGAATATTTGAGAGAAAAAGGTCTTTCAAAGGCTGCTAAAAAATCAGGCAGAATTGCTGCAGAAGGTATCGTAAAGACCTATATAGAAAAGGGCGTTGGCGTAGTAGTTGAGGTAAACTCAGAGACTGACTTTGTTGCAAAGAATGAGGACTTCCAGAAGTTTGTTGAGGATATCGCAAAGACAATCGCTCACAATTCACCTGCTGATGTTGAGGAACTTAAAACTCTCACAATCGAAGGAGGAAGCCAGACTGTCGGCGATGCTCTGACAGAGAAGATTGCAACAATCGGTGAGAATATGAACATCAGACGTTTTGAGAAAATCACTACTGACGGCATCATTGTTGATTATATCCATGCAGCAGGTAAAATCGGCGTTTTGGTTGAGGCTGATGCACAGGAAAGCGATGCCGCTAAAGAGTGTCTAAAGAACGTAGCAATGCAGATTGCTGCTCTTAATCCGAAGTACCTTTCAAGCGCAGAGGTTCCTGAGGATTATAAAGAGCATGAGAAGGAAATCCTTATGGCTCAGGCTAAGAACGATCCTAAAAATGCAAACAAGCCGGACAATATCATTGAAAAGATGATTACGGGACGTCTTGCAAAAGAGCTCAAAGAGGTTTGCTTGCTTGAACAGGAATATGTTAAGGCTGCAAACAAAGAAACAGTTGCAAAGTATGTTGAGCAAACAGGCAAAGAGGCAGGTTCAAGCATTGCACTGAAGAGCTTTGTTCGTTTTGAGACAGGTGAAGGTATTGAAAAGAAGCAGGATAACTTTGCAGAAGAAGTTGCTTCAATGATGAAATAAATTTTAAACATGCTGAAAGGGGGCAACGCCCCCTTTCAGCATTATTGATTATTTATAAATGTTTCAAATAAAAATTTTGCAGATAACTTCCAGCCGTATTCAAAACACTCATACTTATCCCTCTCTCTTTACTCATTCAATATTGTTAAGTCTTTTGCAAGCATTAATCCGCACTTTAATCCTATTTCCATATATATTTTTTCATATACGTCTGCAAAACGGAAAACATCGTTTGTTATCTCTGTGATTAGTTTTTCATCTTTAAAATGTTTACAGATTATTTCATTGATTTCTTCATCTGCTTTTTTTAGTTCTTCTTCACATGTGCCGCTTAATTCATACGAATCTTCTACACCGTTTATTAATAATCCAACGATTTTACGCAAATTTGCTCGTTCGTATATATCGGATATATTATAACCCATTTTATTTCCTCCTGATTTTAAGTTTGACATCACAAGAGAAATATTGTATAATAGATTTACAATATCCCTGTGATGTTGTGGTTTGAACGCTCATGTATTCTTGCAGGAACTATGAGCGTTCTTTTTTTTGTTTTTTGAGGTTAAGCATACTATTCATTCCTCCCCTTAAAAAACCTCATAAACTAAAAAATGCGCCAACCGAAGCTGACGCACAAAAAACGCAGCTTTGGTGTTCTTGCGATAGAACTTAAATATCAGAATAGGTTAAATTATGATATAACAATCAAAGCATACGTTTTTATCTAACGTATACCTATTCTGAAAAAATATTAAATTCTATCGCAAATATAATATAGCACATTTTTTTATATTTGTAAAGGAAAAATTTTATGCTTGACATAGAAGAAAAAATATAATATAATAAAAGCAGAAAAAGAAGGCACCGCATAGCGGCTAGCCAGTAATTCTACATTTAACGTATAAATATAGCCGTCCTGACCAGAGAGACGGCTATATTGCTTTTATGGAAACTATTATGTAAAATATAATAATAGTGACTGCTGCTTTGAGTAGTTTTTCCATATAGACTTCACCTCCCTTCCATAATAGAATGGAGATGGAATAACTGTGACCACAATCTTTGATTGTGTATATGATAAAGTATGTCAATTTATTTGAAGCAACTAAGGTCAATATAAAGACAAAGAGCGTCCGGTATGACGCTCTTTAATACCTTCTTATTATGCCTGACTATTGTCAGTATTAATATTATATAATATCTTACAAATAATGTCAAATTAAAATAATATTACAGGACGTTCATCATTGACAAACATATATTATGAAAATTAAAGTAAAGAATTTGTAAATTGACATTTTTGAAAAATTTGGGATATATTAATAATAGCCATAAAAAAGTACCGCCCTTCTGTAGAGGAAAGGGCGGCTTTAAGTAGAATGTTTATTGCGTGAGCAACTAACGTTGCTCAATTTCCTGATAGCATAATCTATTATATCATATAATCTACATATGTCAAGAGGTAATTTTGTGAAAAGTATAAATTTTTATTAAACGTTTTATTTTTTATATTATATAACATTTTAATTTATAATAGTATAGGAGTGATGTAACTGTGAAAACTTTATATATAGAATGTAATATGGGAGCTGCAGGAGATATGCTTATGTCGGCTCTTGTTGAACTTTTGCCCAGTCCCGATGATTTTATAAAAAAATTAAACAATTTAAACATCCCAAATGTTGAGTTTAAGAAAAATAAGTCGGTGAAGTGCGGTATAACGGGCACTCATATTGACGTTTTGGTTAGCGGTGTTACAGAAGATGAGCATATTCATGAGCATCACGATCGTCATGAAAAAAATGATCACCATCAGCACAGCCATGCTCATCATCACACAGGTATGAAGGAGATAGAACATATTATAGGTCACATAAATGTATCTGATCGAGTGCGCGAAGATGCTCTTGCAGTATACAGACTGATTGCCGAGGCAGAAAGTCATGCTCACGGATGTGAGGTTGAGCAAATTCACTTTCACGAAGTAGGAAGCATGGATGCGGTTGCTGATATCGTGGGAACTTGTATGCTGGTTGAAGAAATTACTCCTGATAGGATTATAGTCTCGCCTGTTCATGTCGGAAGCGGACAGGTGAAATGTGCTCATGGTATTTTGCCTGTTCCTGCGCCTGCGACAGCGTATATTTTGCGTGATATTCCGATATACAGCAGTGGTTTAGCAGGAGAACTTTGTACTCCGACAGGGGCAGCGCTTCTCAGATATTTTGCGGCGGAGTTTGCACCCATGCCTGTTATGAGTATCTCAAAAATCGGATATGGTATGGGAACAAAGGATTTTGATACTGCAAATTGTCTGCGGGTTATGCTGGGAGAAGCACAGGGTGAGATTGATACGGTTTCTGAACTTTGCTGTAACATTGACGATATGACAGGAGAGGGAATAGGGTTTGCGGTTGACAGGCTGTTTGAGGCAGGCGCTCTTGATGTTTTTACAACTCCGGTTGGAATGAAGAAAAACCGTCCGGGAGTTTTGCTGACTTGTCTGTGCCATGAAGAACGCAAGAATGATATGGTTAAGCTGATTTTTAAGCACACATCAACAATCGGAATTCGTGAGCATGTTTCAAAAAGATATGTATTAAGCCGAACTGAAGATATCGCGCATACTAAGTATGGTGATATCAGGATAAAAAAGTCGTATGGTTACGGTGTTTCGAGGGCAAAACCTGAATACGATGATGTTGAAAAGGCGGCTAAAGAAAATGATGTTTCGATTGTGAAAGCAGCAAGTTCAATAACAAATGTATAAAATTTTATACTATTTGAAATAATATCATTAAAAAATAAACTTTGATTTTAGGAGGTAATTTAATGGATATTATTACTTTGATACTGCTTATAATCGGCGGACTTAATTGGGGTCTTGTCGGAATTTTTCAATTTGACCTTGTGGCGTTTTTGTTCGGCGGTCAGGCAAGCATAATAAGCAGGATAATTTATACTGTAATCGGTCTTTGTGCACTGTGGGATATCACTTTCTTTTTTAGAAACGAAATTCTCGGTCGCTTTAAGGCTGACAAATAAAATATGTCAAGAATTCTAAAAAATAATTGAATTTTACAAAAATTTTGCTAAATTTAAAATTGTTGTTGACAAATAAATTAAGTTAATATATAATCTATAGGAAATTGTGCTGACAAAGAAGTTAGTGCATATTATCCTGAGGTGTTTACACCGATGGTTTTGTAAAGGAAAAATTGATTATCGCAGCAGCGGTATTTAATTGGCAAATATTTGTTAACGACGCACAACGGAGTGTGGCTTTATTAGCTACACTCTGTTTTTGTATATTTATACAATTTTGATGGTATTTGTCAGCGGCTTTGACTATCATGTCTAAATTCTATGCAATTTGATGATTGATGTCAATATTATGTTGTGGTATAATAGCGGGGTTAAAGTCTAAATGTATTAGGCGTACAATTTATGGAGGTGTGGTAATTGTATAAAATAGTAAGAAAAGAGGTTCTGAATCCTACGGTTTCACTCATTGAGGTTGAGGCTCCGTACATAGCAAAAAAAGCGGAACCGGGACAGTTCATCATATTAAGAGTTGATGAGAAGGGTGAGCGTATTCCTTTCACGATTGCAGACTATGACAGAGAAAAGGGGACGGTTACTGTTATTTTCCAGATTGTAGGAAAGTCAACCGAGAGCCTGAACAAACTCAGCGAAGGCGACAGCCTTCAGGACTTTGTTGGTCCTTTGGGGGTTGCATCGCATTTTGACGGTGTTAATAGGGTTGCTGTTATAGGCGGCGGTCTCGGAACCGCTATCGCATACCCTCAGGCAAAGAAGCTTAATTCAATGGGCGTAGAAGTTGATATGATAAACGGCTTCAGAAACAAGGATTTAGTTATCATAGAAGATTTATGCAAGGCAGCCTGCACAAATCTTTACACAATGACAGATGATGGTTCAAACGGAAATCAGGGATTTGTTACCGCAAAGCTTGAAGAGCTCATAAACAGCGGAGTAAAGTATGACTTGGTTGTTGCAATAGGTCCGCTTGTTATGATGAAGGCAGTTTGCGATTTGACACGCAAGTATGATATAAAGACAATAGTAAGCATGAACCCAATCATGATTGACGGTACGGGTATGTGCGGCGGATGCCGTGTAACCGTAGGCGGCGAGACTAAGTTTGCATGCGTTGACGGACCAGACTTTGACGGTCACCAGGTTGACTTTGACAGTGCGATTGCGCGCTCAAAAATGTTCAAAAAGCAGGAGACAGAGTCAAGACAGCGTCATGAAAATTGCAGATTGGAGGGAATGAATAATGCCTAATATGTCACTTGAAAAGGTAAAAATGCCTGAGCAAGACCCAAATGTAAGAAATAAGAACTTTGAAGAAGTTTCAACCGGATATACAGAGGAAATGGCAAAGGAAGAGGCGGCGAGATGTCTGAACTGTAAGAATAAGCCTTGTATGCAGGGCTGCCCTGTTATGGTTAAAATCCCGGAATTTATCGCACTTGTTGCAGAAGGTAAGTTTGAGGACGCCTATCTCAAAATTCAAGAGACAAGCTCATTGCCGGCTGTTTGCGGACGTGTATGTCCTCAGGAAAGCCAGTGTGAAAAATATTGTGTTCGCGGCATAAAAGGCGAACCGGTAGCGATTGGACGTCTGGAGAGATTTGTTGCAGATTGGTATATGAAGAACTGTGATAAAAAGCCGGAAGCACCAAAGCCAAATGGCAAGAAGGTAGCTGTTGTCGGTGCAGGACCGTCAGGTCTCACTTGTGCAGGCGATTTAGCTAAACTTGGATATAAAGTTACTGTGTTTGAAGCATTCCATACACCGGGCGGAGTTTTGGTTTATGGTATCCCTGAGTTCAGACTGCCGAAGGACATTGTTGCCGCTGAGGTTCAGAAGCTAAAGGATATGGGCGTTGAAGTAATGACAAACATGGTAATCGGCAAAGTCTTATCTGTTGAAGAACTGCTTACAGAAGAAGGCTTTGATGCAGTGTTTATCGGTACAGGCGCAGGACTTCCGAGCTTTATGAAGATTGAGGGTGAATCGCTTAATGGCGTATATTCGGCAAATGAGTTCTTAACCAGAATCAATCTGATGAAGGCGTATAAGTTTCCGGAATACGATACCCCGATTTATGTCGGCAAGAACGTAGTGGTTGTAGGCGGAGGAAACGTAGCAATGGATGCAGCGCGTTCAGCAAAGAGACTTGGAGCAGAGAATGTTTGTATAGTATACAGAAGAAGCGAAGAGGAAATGCCCGCGCGTCTTGAAGAAGTACACCATGCAAAGGAAGAGGGAATAGAATTCAAACTTCTTAATAATCCTGTCAAGATAAACGGAGATGATGAGGGTTGGGTTGACAGCGTTACATGTATCAAAATGGAACTTGGCGAGCCTGACGCATCAGGCAGACGCAGACCGCAGCCGGTAGAAGGCAGTGAGTTTGATATAGATGCAGATGTGGTTGTTATCGCAATCGGTCAGACGCCTAATCCGCTTATCAAAAACACAACCCCTGACCTTGAGACAAACAAGTGGGGCTGTATAGTTGCGAAGGAGGAAACCGGAGCAACAAGCAAGCAGGGTGTGTATGCCGGCGGTGACGTCGTTACAGGCGCCGCAACCGTAATCCTCGCCATGGGAGCCGGAAAAACCGCGGCGGCGTCAATAGACGAGTACTTGAAAAATAAGGCGTAAAAGTTGTTTTTACAACTTAAAGCCGTGTGCTTTGAGTTGAGAGGAGCAACCCTGTAATGGCGGTTGAGCTTATCCGCTTGCGGAGAAGCGATTGAGTGAAAGGTGTTGCGACGAGGGAGCCGGAAAAACCGCCGCAGCGTCAATAGATGAATATTTAAAGAATAAATAATTATAGATAAAAATATTAATATATAACTTATAAATGTAAAGGAGAAACAAAAAATGGCAGTTAAAAACAGTTACTTAAAGAGCGTTTTTGAGCAGGTTCAGAAGAGAAACGCAAACGAGCCGGAATTCCTCCAGGCAGTTGAAGAAGTGTTGGAATCACTCGAACCGGTTGTAGAGGCTCATCCGGAGTATGAAGCAGCAGGTCTTATTGAAAGACTTGTTGAGCCTGAAAGAGTTATTTATTTCAGAGTTCCGTGGGTTGACGACAGCGGCAAGACACAAGTGAACAGAGGATTTAGAGTTCAGTTTAACAGTGCAATTGGTCCTTACAAGGGCGGTCTCAGATTCCATCCGTCGGTATACCAGGGTATAATCAAGTTCCTGGGCTTTGAGCAGATTTTCAAGAACTCTCTTACAGGTCTGCCAATCGGCGGCGGTAAGGGCGGCAGTGACTTTGACCCCAAGGGCAAGAGCGACGGCGAAGTTATGAGATTCTGTCAGAGCTTTATGACAGAGCTTGCAAAGCATATCGGTGCTGATACAGACGTTCCGGCAGGTGATATCGGTGTTGGCGGACGTGAAATCGGTTTCATGTACGGTCAGTATAAGAGACTTAGAAACGAGTTCACAGGCGTTCTCACAGGTAAAGGTCTTACATACGGCGGTTCGCTCGCTCGTACAGAGGCTACAGGTTATGGTCTCTGCTATTATACATCAGCTATGCTCAAGGCAAATGGTAAGTCATTTGAGGGTAAGACTGTTGTTATCTCAGGTTCAGGTAACGTTGCAATCTACGCTACACAGAAGGCAACAGAGCTGGGCGGTAAGGTTGTTGCACTTTCAGACTCAAATGGTTATATCTATGACAAGAATGGTATTGACCTCGCTTGTGTAAAGCAGCTTAAAGAGGTTGAGAGAAAGAGAATCAAAGAATACGTTTCAACCCATCCGGATGCAGAGTATCATGAGGGTTGCAAGGGTATCTGGACAATTCCGTGTGATATTGCTCTTCCGTGTGCAACTCAGAACGAGATTGATGAAGAATCAGCAAAGGCGCTCGTTGCAAACGGCTGTTTTGCAGTAGGCGAGGGCGCAAACATGCCTTCAACACCTGAAGCTGTTGCTGTATTCCAGGATAACGGAGTTCTCTTCGGACCGGCTAAGGCTGCAAATGCAGGCGGTGTTGCAACATCAGCGCTTGAAATGAGCCAGAACAGCATGAGATATTCATGGACATTTGAAGAAGTTGACGCAAAACTTAAAGACATCATGGAAGGTATCTTTGAGAAGTGTGACAGCGCGGCAAAGGAATACGGTCATGAGGGCAACTATGTAATGGGTGCAAACATTGCAGGATTTAAGAAAGTTGCTGACTCAATGATGGCTCATGGTATTGTATAATTTATAATAAAGTCAGTAGCTCCCGATGGATTAAAAAATCCATCGGGAGCTAAATATATATCATATAAGCATAGGCTCAAGCTGGCTGCCGTTCATTGCGGCATAAACTGCCGATTCTGTCATTTCAAAGTTTGCAACGAGCGAGTTTTCCTTCTCAATACAATCGTCTTGTTCAAACGGAACCATGTATATATGCTTTCTTGCCATCAGCTTACCTATATTTTGTGCATTTGCACCGAGACCATCGTTTGTCGAAACTGCTACCACAACAGGTCTGTTGTTTCTGAGATGTGACTTGACTGCAAGAGTTACTGCTGTGTCCGCTATACCGTTTGCCATTTTGGCAAGCGTGTTGCCCGTGCACGGCGCGATAACAAGAATGTCAAGCATCTTCTTCGGACCGATCGGTTCTACACTGCTTATATCAAGCATAGGCTTATTGCCTGTTACTTCTTCAAACGTTTTTTTAAAGTCCTCCGCCTTGCCGAACCTTGTGTCAGTGTTCGCAACAGACGGTGACAAAATGGGGTATACCGTATGTCCTGCTTTAGCCAAACTTTCCATCACCGGTATTATACGTTTAAAAGTGCAAAATGAACCCGTAACGGCAAAACCTATTTTATATTTTTCTTCTTTTATTTCCCCTTCATTCATAGACCTTATTTCACCTTCTTTCATATCAGCCGCAAGTCTTTTATGTTACACTGAGTTCGTTTAATATGTTCATAATCGTATCGCGAATAATATTGCCTGCCGTCACAGGTGCAACCTTCCCCGGAAGTGATAAAGCCCAAACCACATTGCGACCCATCTTTTTTGCTGCTTCAAAATCAACCCCGCCCGGTTTGCTTGAAAGGTCTATTATCAGGCAGTCGTCTCTGAAAGCGCGGAGCATTGTGCTGTCAACTATTTTTGCAGGGACTGTATTGAATACCACATCGTACTTTTCAAGGTTCTCAAGCGGTTCGGTCAGCATTATACCGTTATATCCGTACGCCTTTATATAGGCTAAATCTCTGTGTTTACGCACCGCAACCGTTGTTTCTGCTCCGAGACCTTTTAATGTATTTGCCAAAATTTTGCCTACTCTGCCGTAGCCTATACATAGGCACTCACTGCCGTGAATCGTTGTCGGTAGCTCATCCATCGCTATTTTTACTGCTCCCTCTGCTGTTGGAATAGCATTAAGTACCGCAAGTTCTTCTCTGTCCATATAGTCGATGATGTGCATACCGTAAATTTTTGAAAGTGCGTCAAGTCTCTCGTCTATCTTACCTGCCAGTACCAATTTCCTGTTATTGTCAGAAAGCGCACGAAATAGCTCGCCGACTCCTATCTTTATATCGGATAACGGTGCATTGATAAGCTCACCGTCGATAATCGATGAATACGGTAAAGGCAAAACTACCACATCTGCATGTGCAACTGCCTCATTTATACTATCAGCCTCATGAATCCCAAGCTCTCCGTCAAAGTCATCATCTATTCCGTGAACGCTCACCCGATAACCGTCCGCCGCAAAACCTTTAATCACATTAACCTGTCTTTTATCACCGCCGATAAATGCAAAAGTCAAATTCTCACTCATTTCATACACCTCGGTTTATTTTATGTTAAGAAGTGTAAATGTGTTACACTTCTTAAATTACTTATAATTTATTAACATAAATAAATTTAACAGACTTTTTGTTTTTTAACATAAGATGTATTGACACCGCGGATTAATAGAGTTATATTAAAAAGACGTATTTGGATAAATTTAGTAAATTTTTAAGAAAGGGGATTGAACATAAATGGCGAAATCATTAACAAACGATATGACTGTCGGAAGTCCAATAAAACATATAATAAGATTTGCAGTACCGCTGCTTATCGGCAACGTTTTCCAAGTACTGTACAACATGGTAGATACAATTATTGTTGGGCGTACAATCAGTGTTGAGGCTCTTGCTGCCGTTGGTGCGGCCGGAGCGATTTCGTTTCTTATCGTCGGCTTTGCCCTCGGCTTTACTAACGGTCTGTCTATTATTGTCGCGCAGAGGTTCGGAGCAAATGACATGGACGGAGTTCGCAGAAGCGTAGGAATGGGTATTATTCTGTCAGTACTCGCATCGGTTGTTATTACACTGGTGAGTATGCTTTCTGCACGGACGCTTTTGGAGTTCATGAATACGCCCGATAATATTATAAATGATGCTTATAAATATATAATCGTAATATATGCAGGAATCACGTTTCAGTTGTTTTATAATTACATATCCTGCGTAATCCGTGCGCTTGGCGACAGCAAAACACCTTTGTATTTTTTGCTGATTGCATCGGTGCTTAATATCATTCTTGACCTTGTGTTTATCATCGTATTTAACATGGGCGTTGCAGGTGCGGGATTCGCAACTATAATTGCTCAGGCTCTGTCGGGACTGCTATGTCTTTTGTATGTAGCTAAAAAGTTCCCTCAGCTTCATCTGAAGAAATCGGATTTTAAATGGAGCAATCAATTTGCGCTTAGACATATCTCTCTTGCGCTGCCCATGGCATTTCAAATGTCGGTTACTGCAATAGGCGTTATGGTGGTTCAGGCCGTGCTTAACTCGTTCGGCTCGACTGTTATAGCAGGATATACTGCGGCAAACAAAATAGAGCAGCTCATCACACAGCCGCAGATTTCGTTCGGTGTAACAATGGCTACTTTTGTAGGTCAAAACTTCGGGGCCATGCGCGATGACAGAATTCGTGAAGGCGCAAGGAAATGCTCATGGCTCGTACTCGGATTCACCGCAGTAATCGTTGTGATAGTTATGATATTTGCAAATCCAATTGCTTCTATATTCTTAGATTCAAACACTGACCCCGCTTTGGCAGAAAATGTTATATACTACACGAGAGCGTATTTTATGGTTGCCGGAGTATTTTACTTCGCATTGGCATTGCTGTTTGTGTACAGAAACAGTCTACAGGGAATGGGGCATTCCGGTGTTGTTCTTTGCGGCAGCGCTGTTGAGCTTGCGGCAAGAATTGTTTTTTCGCTGCTGCTCGCCAATATTCTCACCAAATGGTACGGCGACTTTTTCGGTTATCTTGGGGTATGCGCCGCAGGTCCGATTGCATGGCTGTCGGCTTGCGTACTGTTTATGGTGTCGTATTTCATAAACGTCAGAAAGCTGCCGGATATATTCAAAAAGCAAAAAGAATTCAGAGAGTTTGACCGCGAATCGGCTTATAAATAAAAAATAAAATTAGAAGCAAACTATATAACAACTTTAATATTATCGGAGGATAAAAATGAGTTATGTAAAAAATAATCTTTTGGGAATTCTTGTATGTCTTGCCATAGCGATTCCGTCATACATTTTGGGCTTGTACTTTCCGATTGTCGGCGGACCCGTATTTGGTATAATAATCGGTATGATTATAACCTTCTTTATAAAAGACAAAAGTAAGATACAGCCCGGTATTACATTCACGTCAAAAAAGATTTTGCAGTATGCGGTTATCCTGCTGGGCTTCGGCATGAACCTAAGCAGTATTCTTAAAACCGGAGCGCAGTCTCTGCCGATTATTCTATCAACTATTTCAATATCGCTGATTGTCTCGTTTGTATTGTATAAGGCAATGAGAATGCAGCCGAAAATAGCTACTCTTATCGGCGTTGGTTCTTCAATATGCGGCGGCTCAGCAATTGCAGCAACTGCTCCTGTAATTGATGCTGATGATGAAGAAATAGCGCAGTCGATTTCAGTTATATTTCTGTTTAACATAATTGCAGCGCTTATATTTCCGACTCTTGGCTCAATACTTGGATTGTCAAATGAAGGCTTCGGGCTGTTTGCAGGTACCGCTGTTAATGACACATCTTCTGTTACAGCCGCTGCAAGTGCATGGGACGGAATTCACGGCAGCAACACGCTTGACACTGCAACAATAGTAAAACTTACTCGTACTCTTGCCATTATACCAATTACTCTGGTTTTGGCTCTGTGGCGAACAAAAAAAGAAAGCAGCGGCAATGGTGCAAAAGTAAATATTAAGAATATTTTCCCGTTCTTTATTCTATACTTTGTGCTGGCATCTGTAATAACAACTGTATTTTTCGCCGTATTTCCGACAGGTTCAGTTCATGAAATAGGTAATTCGGTTTTTAGTTTTCTTAAAACGCTGAGTAAATTATTTATTGTTATGGCGATGTCCGCAATCGGACTCAACACTAATATAGTAAAGCTCATTAAGTCAGGCGGCAAGCCTATATTTCTCGGTTTCTGCTGTTGGATAGCTATAAGCGTAGTCAGCCTTGTAATGCAGTATATGCTCGGTATATTCTAAAAAAACAGTTCCGCTTTTTGGCGGAACTGTTTTTCATTATGACGCATTTTTAAGCTGTAATCTCAGCTTATCCGCTATCATTGCTATGAATTCAGAGTTTGTCGGCTTGCCCTTTATTTGAGATACGGTATAACCAAATACGTTATTGAGCGTATCCGTATCCCCTCTGTCCCAAGCAAGCTCAATCGCATGACGTATAGCCCTTTCCACACGGCTTGATGTTGTGCTGAAGTTCTCGGCAATTGTCGGGTAAAGTTCTTTTGTGACCGAGTTCATTATATCAAGGTCATATATTGCCATCATTATTGCATGTCTGATATATTGATAGCCCTTGATGTGTGCCGGAATACCTATCTCATGAATCACGTTTGTAACCATATTTTCAACTTCGCTGTATTCAAACTTATTCATATTTATATTATCAGAAGATATTATATTAGACGATGGTGTAATTGGCGCAGTCATCATAGTCACACGCTCTATCAGTACATCATAATTTATCGGTTTTAGCATATAATACTCAACACCGAACGAATTTGAAAACGATGCGATTGTATCATTTAACACAGAACTAACAACAATTATGTGTGGTCTTTTTTCAAGTTGTATACGGCCAAGTCTTTCAAGTACTCCCAAACCGTCAACAGTCGGAAGAACTAAATCCATTATAAGTACATCTACATCGTTATTCTTGATCATGCTCACTGCTTCAAGTCCGTCATATGCACAGCCGACAATCTCAATCTTCTTTGACTCTTTCATATAATCGCACAGATTCTTTACAAAACCCTTGTCAAAATCCGCTATTACTACTTTAATCTTCTCTTTAATTTGCATTTTTTCCATCTCCGTTATTATAATATTTTGTATGAAACCGCAGCGGTATCTACCAATCTTCGTACGTCTGTTACATATCTGAAACTATTTTGCCAAGATTTGGTATTCAAACAATAATTGAATTATAACATATAAATTTTGTTTGTCAATACAATTTGAGAAAAAATTGCAAATTTTGGCAAAAATGTTAAAAAGGGTGAAACTTTCACCCTTTTAATATTAATTTTGCATATTTTGTATAAAAACTCCATATCCGTGAAGCGGGTCATTAACTAGTACATGTGTGACAGAACCAATTAATTTACCGTCTTGAATTATTGGACTGCCGCTCATGCCTCGAACAATTCCTCCAGTTTTACTTATTAGGTTATCATCTGTAACTTTAAAAATTATATTTTTATTGCAGTCGCTGTTTAAATCTATTTTTTCTATATTAATACTAAACTGTTCTATTTTACTGTTCTCTACATTTGATAAGATATACGCATCGCCTTCATGCACCTCTTCGGGGGTTGCTGTAAGCATTTCGTCTCCACCTGCAATAAAATTATCGAAATTCATGACTTTACCTGTTACTCCGTATCGGCTGCTTGACGTAACTGTTCCCACTTTGAGCTTATTTTCTGAATACACACCGATAAGCTCACCCGGTGCACCTCTCTCTCCTCGTCTCACACCAACAATCTCGCACTTGTACACATCGCCGCAGAGCTCGCCTATTTCCGCTCCTGTTTTAGCATCGCTTATCTCGTGTCCGACTGCGGTAAACTCTTCAGTGTTTGGTTCATAGTATGTCACGGTTCCGACGCCTGACGCAGCATCCTTTGCCCAAATACCAAGTTTTAACTTTTCGTCAGAAGTATCGCGCACAGGAAAAATCTCGGCTGTTTTTTCACTTCCATCGGCTGATCTGACGGTTAATTCGGCACAATCGCCATCGTTTAAGTTTTGATTGAGGTAATCTGTCAGTTCATCAACGGTTTTTATATCTTTGCCGTTGATTTTTTTTATTATATCACCTGCGGCCAACCCGGATTTTTCTGCCGGAGAAGATGCCTTATTTTCGTTGGTTGTTACATCTCCCAAATCGTCTACATACACGCCGTCATAATTCAAAGAAACACCTATACTCTGACCTCCGGGAATAACCGATTTGGATTCTGCTGCAAAAACAGCAGTGGAAAATGCGGATAACATTAAAAATATTGCAATTATTGCAGTGATTATTGCAAATTTTTTGCCGTTTATTATATCATCGGGCAATATCATCACACTCCTTTCTAAAATAGTATCTACACATTTAATAATGAATAAAAGAAGTAATAATTGAAAAGACGGGCGTATAAATGCAAGTCAGGAGTTTATATGTGAGATTGGCGTATATGTACGAGAATGGCTAAATTTAAAAACGGGACAGCAAATATATTTGCTGTCCCGAAATAACCAAACTAGTTATTATTCTGGTTGTCCTGGTTATTTTTGTTCTGGTTGTTCTGGTTGTTCTGGTTGTTTTGATTGTTCTGCTGATTTTCACGATTTTGATTTTGCTTGTTTTTGCTTGACATTGTCAAACCTCCTAAATAAAAAATTATAATTTTGTTTTGCAATCATATTTTTTGCAAAAATTTCAATCTTATACATCAGTTTGTAAACTTTTATAATTTAATGAATAGAATATATTAACAAATTATTTTTTTTGAATAAAACGGAGGTATTGCCTTGAAACAAAATGCAAATATAACAATGCGAAATACAAGACGTGTTTTAAATAGAGATGCTGAAGTAAACCGAGCAGAAAATACGCCGACATTAACTTGTCAGAAATGCGAATATCCGAAAAAGAAAATTATTAAATACGGCAAAGACGAACTTGTAATCCCGATACCAAACGAAAGTGACGGAACTGCATATGATGCAATAATCACACCGAACGGCATGAACGGAACCGAGCGCTTTTTCAGCGTGCCAAAAGGCGCTGACGACACCGCCTGTGCGCTGCAAAAGTATCTTGAAAAATTAAAAGGCAAAAACATATGCGCCGCGCTTTGGACAAACGGCAAGAACAAAATAGAAAAATGCGGTATACTGACCGATGTTGGAAGCGACTATATATCAATACGGGAAAATAACCCAAAACGTCTTATAATAATAAGCATGGATAAGGTAAAATACATAAGCGTATTCTGTGTATAAGCTTTTAACGTTCAGTACAAGAAGTGGTTTTTGTTAATTTTATACAATACAGCACTGAGTTATTGTTGCAATATCAACAAAGTTAGCTATTGATTTTTTTGTGAAAATACTGTATTATATAACCATACCACAACTAACTAACAATCTTTTTTCATTTCCCTCTGCTCAAGCAATTGAGCAGAACACTCCCGACCGAGATTTTGAATCTCGGTCATTTTTTATTTAAATATATTCATTATCCTTGAAGCTAAAATATTTATCACCCGAAATAATTATATGGTCTAAAAGTCTAATACCTACAGAATTTGCAGCGTTTTTTAAATGTTTAGTCGCATTTATGTCATCTATACTTGGATTAGCTATTCCGCTCGGATGATTATGCGCTGCAACGATATAGTAGGAGTTATTCAAAATTGCATGACGAACAGTCTTTCCCATATCAAAAACCACATTATCCATTGAACCATCATTTAGACGTTCAAAATTTATCACACGGAAAGACTTGTTTAAATAAATTATAAATATATTCTCGCTTATTGTATCCAAAAACAGAGTATGTACATATAGATTTTGTATCCGATAAGACAATACTATCGTCACTATCATATGCAATCTTTGACCGTTTAACTATACCGAGAATAGAGGGGAGGCTGTGTAAAAATTCAGCAGCTCTTACACCTATGCCGTCAACCTTTACAAGTTCATTAACATCCGCGGATAAAACTCCGTAAATCGAATGAAACCGTCTGAGCAGCTCATGTGCAATCTCGTTTGTATTGCCTCGCGGAATCACCGCATAGAGTATAATCTCAAGCTGTTCGTGCTCGTGCATAAACGCGAGACCTATGTTTTTTGATTTCTCCTTCATTCTCTGTCTGTGACCGGTGTGCTTTTCACCGTCCATTATTTAACTTTTCTGCTTCCCGGTTTAACAAGCGGCGCACCCGTCTTACAAATAGGACATTCATCGGCTTCGTATGAAGTAATATCCATTGAAAATGCACTTTTGTACGGAACACCAAAGTCAATCTTTCCTCCGGTTCTGTCAACTATAGAACCGATACCTACAATTTCACCGCCGGCTTCTTTAACCAGTTCCATTACATCACGCACACTTCCGCCGGTTGTAACAACGTCTTCAACAATCAGAACGCGCTGACCTTTTTCGATAGTAAAGTCGCGTCTTAACGTCATTTTTCCATCCTCACGCTCAGCAAATATATTTTTAACACCGAGCTGCTTTCCTACTTCATACGCCATCTGTATAGCGCCGATAGCAGGTCCGATAACCAGTTCTACATTATCATCCATATACTGCTTTGCAAGTTCTCCGCAGAGCGGTTCGCTGTACTTTGCATACTGAAAAATCTTTGCACACTGCATATACTTGTCACTATGTCTGCCTGAGGTCAAAAGAAAGTGACCTTCCAAAAGCACTTCAGCCTCTTTAAGCATATCAATAATTTGTTCTTTTGTCATTATTATACCTCCAATGTATTATACTGGAAATATTATATCATTACATATATCAAAATGCAACCACTATTTTTTCAAAATTCGCATACTATTGAGTACGGCGATTATCATTACACCGACATCTCCGAAAACCGCCTCCCACATGCCTGCTATGCCGAATGCGCCGAGAATTAAGAATAACCCCTTTATTCCAAGTGCAAATATTATATTCTGCATAACTATACTCTTTGTTACTCTTGCCACTTTAACGGCATCGACCAGCTTTGACGGTTCATCTGTCATGAGTACAACATCTGCAGCTTCAATTGCTGCGTCCGAACCAAGACCACCCATAGCGATCCCTATATCCGCACGTGCAAGAACAGGCGCATCATTGATTCCGTCACCTACAAACGCAATCTTTCTGCCGTGCTTTTTCCGGCTGTCAAGCTGTTCAAGCTTTTCAACTTTTTGGTCAGGAAGGAGCTCGGCAAAGTATTCATCAATCCCAAGTTCTTTGGCTGCGGATTCTGCAATTTTTGTATTATCACCTGTGAGCATAACAGTTTTACGTACGCCTAATGCCTTTAAATTTAGTATTGCTTCATGACTGTCAGGTTTTATTTCATCGGATATAACAATACAGCCTATATAATTTGTATCTGCCGCCACGTATACTTTTGTTCCCGGTTTGTCACACTTGTTGTATGCAATCCCAAACGAATCCATTGCCTTTTCGTTTCCTGCAATAACTTTTTGATTATTACAAACCGCACTGATACCATGACCTGCGATTTCTGTGTAATCACTAAGTCCCGCACTGTCAACCGTTTCGCCGTATGCGATTTGTATTGAGCGCGCAATAGGGTGGTTTGAAAAGCTTTCTGCCTTTGCTGCATATTCAAGCAGCTCATCATTTGTATATCCTTCAGCCGGGATTAGTTCGCTTACATCAAACACTCCTTTGGTTAGAGTACCCGTCTTGTCAAACACTATTGTGTCAAGCTTATTAAGCGCTTCAAGATAGTTGCCGCCCTTTACCAAAACACCTCTTTTTGACGCTGAACCTATACCGCCGAAGAATGTCAGCGGTATAGAAATAACAAGAGCGCACGGACAGGAGATTACAAGAAACACAAATCCGCGTCTGATCCATTCACTCCAGCCGCTGCCGATAATAACCGGCGGAATAATCGCAAGTAACGCTGCTAATATTACAACAACCGGCGTATAATACCGCGAGAAGGTCGTGATGAAATTTTCAGTCGGCGCCTTTCTGCTCGCCGCGTTTTCTACCAAGTCAATAATCTTATACACGGTTGATTCATGAAACGGCTTTGTGACTTTGGCGGTTAAAACTCCGCTTTGATTGATACATCCGGACAATAATTCGTCACCGGTTTTGACGTGTCTCGGTATGGATTCGCCTGTCAGTGCAACTGTGTCAATCATAGATTCACCGTCAGTGACAATACCGTCCAGCGGTACTTTTTCACCCGGTTTAATAATAATAACATCACCAACCGCAATTTCCTCCGGCGGCACTGTTTTTACTTCATCGTTTAGTTTTAGATTTGCCGAGTCAGGACGTATATCCATTAAGTCTGAAATAGACCTTCTTGAACGCTTAACGGCAACATCTTGGAAGAATTCACCTATCTGATAAAACAGCATCACTGCTACAGCCTCGGAATAACTGCCTATCATAAAAGCGCCGATGGTTGATACTGTCATTAAAAAGTTCTCGTCAAACACGCGTCCTTTTAGTATGTTACGAACCGCTTGAACAACAACGCTGCCGCCCAAAATAATGTAGGAAGCAACCAAAACACTCAGTTCAGCATATACCGGCAGATTCATAAAGTGAACCATTATAAGTCCGATAATATATATCACAGCGCCTGCTGCCAGCTTTAAAACTTCTTTCTTTCCATCACCATCCCCCGAATGATGATGTCCGTCCGCCGAATGATGATGAACAGTATTTGCCTCTATGACAACAATGTCCGGTTCATGACTGTGAACTATCTGCGTGACCTTTTCATAAATATCAGGTATACATTCAGAGCTCGCTTCAAGCATCAAAGTCTGCTTTACCAAATTCAAACTTGATGAAGTTACGCCGTCAATCATCCCGGCTTCTCTCTCAATTTTTGCCGAGCAGTTCGGACAAGTCAAGCCTTTTAGAATAAATGTCTTTTTCATAGTATAATTATTCTCCTTTTATATTTTTATTATTGCTCAATTGTTCAACTATATGGGTGAAAAATAAATATTATTCGCGCAGATGCTCAAAACCTATGTCAAGAATGGTTTTGACATGATTGTCTGCCAAAGAATAATATACATTCTGCCCCTCCCTGCGGAACTTAACAAGGTTAGAAAGTCTCAGAGCTTTGAGCTGATGCGATACGGCAGACTTAGTCAAGCCGAGTAAGTATGCAATATCACAAACGCACATTTCACTTTGTTCCAGCGCGTGCAGAATCTGTACCCTTGTTCCGTCACCAAAGATTTTAAACAATGCCGCAAGGTCAATATATTCATCTTTTTCTGACATGTTCTCACGAACTTTGTCTACAACGTCCTCATGGATAACATCACAGTCACAAATCGGTTGCTTTTCCATAAATATATTCTCCTTTTTCATTTGAGTTTAGAATTGCATTAGTTGAACAGTTGTTCAACTAATGCAATTCTATCATATATATTATTTGTTGTCAAGTATTATTTTATAATATTTTTTATATTTTCAGCAAAGGCTTTGACAACATTGCCGCCGCGGTAGGTAAGGCGGAATCAGGGGACGGCGTTTGGTTCAAAGGCAAAGTCTTTGCTGAAAGTTGATTTTATTTACACATCTCTTTTTGACAATATAACGCTTGAAATTATTGTAAAGAAAGCGATAAACACTACACACACAACAACAAACCCGGTGTAGCCGCTCTCTATCATCCGCTGCGGTGAATTTGAGTTCATTCCGTATGCCATTAGAGAGTACGGCCAGATATGTCCAAATCCCTTTGCCAGGAACAGCAATCCCGAAAGTCCGCCGGCAAACGCTATTCCTATCGGCAGTGCAAAACTCTTGATAAACAGCGAGAGCATAAGCTGAATCGACGCCATTACCATACCACCGAGTGTGCCGAACAGACACCACACAACAATCGAACCATACGGCGGCGCAGACATTCCTACAGCCGTTCCTGATATAACAAACAGTGCGCCTATCCAAATCTCACTTATCAGAACCATAAACGATACAGTAATCAGTTTTGATATAAATATCAGGTTTCGGCTTACCGGCATTGTCAGAATCTTATTCCAGTTGTGATTATTATATTCTATCCGCATTATATATGCACAATATACGCCAAGCATAATCGGCAGGAAGAAGTAACATGTAAAGAGTGTGTGCTGTGTCCACAGGCTGTACCATTCGCTCTGAAGTATCTCTATGTTTCCCAAGTAATTTATGGTTCCGAGCAATGCCGGAATAATCGGCATTATAAAAAATGCAAGCCATACCGGCGCCCGCTTTAGTTTCATTCTTTCAGCTTTCAATAACTTAAATATCATATTTAGACCTCTTTTCTGCAAAATAAAATTCTTCCGATTATGTACATTACAACAGACGCCGCAATCAAAATGGCAAAAAACAGCCAGTCTATGTCCATAACGGCAAAATATACATCTGCCATACGCGTTTCTTTCGTCCAGCCGAACATCCCCACAAACTGTAACACTCCGTAATATCCCCATATAAACAATTTTCTGAGAAGCGGTATATTGGGCAGGAACATTGAAAACAGTCCGCAGAACGTTCCGATAATTCCTGCAAAGAATGTAACCGCCTGATTCTTAAACAGCATCGACAGTGTATGCTGAAAAATATACACTGCAACCGTTGGCGCAATAGTGAATAATAAATATAATAAATACAAATTTATCGGTACATCACTGCTGAATCCTATTATATATCCAAAAATTATCGTTGATGCCCAGCTTATAATATTACAAAAAATCACTATTGAAACACCGTAAATAAACTTTGCGTCAAAAATTTTTCCCTTTTCAGAAATGACTGAAAGTTGTTTAAATATAACACCTTTATGCTCTATATCGCATAGCCGTGAAGAAACTATAATCGACAGCAGCGGCAAAAATATAGCGTTGACAAGCGGCAGTTGATACAGAAATGTCATCCAGCCGTTCATTAAGACCGTGTCTGTATATTTGCCGTACAGCGCCCATACAATTTGAACAGCAGTCACCAAAAGTGCGGTCAGAAATATGTATCTGCCTTTTGTTTTCCTGTATTCACACTTTAGAAGTTTAATCATAAGCTCTGCTCCTTTCCTGTCAAATCCAAGAATATCTCTTCAAGCGTTTTGTTCTTATCCATTTCATGAAGCATATTAAGTTCTCCCTGATACATCATTTTTCCGTTTGCGATAATTCCAATATCCTCCGCCATTTGGTCAATTTCAGAAAGCAAATGACTTGATACAATAACTGTCATGCCGTACTGCCTCGGCAGAGTTTTTATAAGCTCGCGCATTTCCTGAATTCCCGCAGGGTCAAGACCGTTTGTCGGTTCGTCAAGTATAAGTAATTTAGGAAAGGACAGCAGTGCAGAAGCAAGCCCAAGTCTTTGTTTCATACCGAGTGAAAACGCCGCCGTCTTTTTGTTCTGCTGTTTGTCAAGCCTGACAATTTGCAATACCTTTTCTATATTGCCGCGCGGCACATCAAGAAGAGATGCCAGGATTTTCAAATTCTCAGCCGCAGTCAGATGACTGTAATATGACGGTGACTCGATAAGCGAACCGACTTCCTTTAAGATTTCAATTCTGTTCTTTGAGTTCATACGCTGTCCGAAAATATCAACCTCGCCTTTGGTTGGACTTGCCAGACCCAAAAGCATTTTTAGCGTTGTTGACTTGCCCGCTCCGTTCGGACCCAAAAATCCGTATATTCGGTTTTCAAAGACCCTCATGTCCAAATTTCTTACCGAGTAATTTTCTCCGTACTTTTTTGTGAGTCCGGTTGTTCTTATAATCTCATTCATTTTTAAACCTTCCTTTCGATTGTATTGTTATAATTAAGACGTACATATTGTATCAGCTCTGTCTTTCGGCAAACTTAACTTAACCTTTCGTAAACCTTAAATTTTTCAAAAATACGGCGTTTGGCTTTTAAATTATTAGATTATATGGTATAATTAGGGGCAAAGCCTTGATAAATAGGAGTGATATTATGAATGAACTTAAAAACAAAAAAATACTAATCGTTGATGATGAAAAAGAACTCCTAAAACTGACAAAAGAAATTTTACAAAGTGAAGGCTTCTTTAATATTTACACAGCTGAAAATTGTGAGGAAGCTCTGAATATAATACTAAACCAGCGCATTGCGCTTGCGCTGCTTGATATCATGCTGCCTGACGGTGATGGATTTTCTTTATTCCGAGAAATACGCAAATTTTCCGCTGTTCCCGTTATATTTCTCACAGCACGCGGTGAGGCTGACGATAAGATTCATGGTCTCGGTTTGGGCGCTGATGATTATATTGTCAAGCCGTTTCTGACAAAAGAGCTTGTTCTTAGGATTACTGCACTCCTTCGCAGAACTTATTTAAGAAATCAGGAGAGCGCAGGATTTTATGTCGGACACAGATATGTTGATTTTGAAACTGCGTCAGTGAAGTTCGGTGATAAAGAAAAAACTTTTACGCCAAAAGAATTTATACTATTAAAAAAACTGTATGAAAACAAAAACAAAATCGTCACAAATGACGCGCTCTGCATGGCTGCATGGGGCGATGGATATTACGGATATGAAAATACTCTTATGGTGCATATCAGACGTCTGCGCGAAAAGACAGAAGAGACGCCGTCTGAACCTAAGCATATAATCACAGTCAAAGGAATCGGATATAAGTTGGTGACAGAAAATGAGTAAAATCAAGAACAGCAATAAAACAGCGATAAAAATTTTTATTTGCTTTATCCTGACCGCTTCAACGGTTGCAACGATTCTGTTAGGCATAAACTTTTTTGGCTTTGCTGTCATAAGCAGTAACACGAACGACGCGCAGGAAAAAACTCCGAAAAGTATTTTGAAATCAGTGAGCCAAAGTATAACCTTCACCGGTGAAACGTTTGAACTAAACGACAAAACAATAATCCCTTCCGACAATTGGTGCATACTGATTGACGAAAACGGAAACATAATCTGGTCTGAAAACAAACCAAGCGATATTCCGGAGCGTTATTCAATAAACGATATTGCCGGAATGACCAGGTGGTTTTTAAATGACTACCCTGTGTATATTCGGACAGAAGATTACGGACTTTTTATTTTGGGAATCCCCAAAAATGCCGTAGGTAAATATGATATGGAATATTCCATGAAGTGGTTTGATACTCTGCCCAAAAGAATACTGATAATATTATTGATTAACATTATCCTTGCCTCGCTTCTCGCGTGTATTTTCGGAGCAAGCCTGTACAGACGGCTTAAAGAAGTAACCGGTGGCATAAACGATTTGCGTAAAGAGAGAAATGTAAAGCTGAATGAAAAAGGCTTATTTAAAGAACTGTCAAAGAGTATCAATGAGACCTCGTCAGCGATTGAAAGGAAGAACGCAGCCCTCGCCGTCCGCGACAACGCACGTTCAAATTGGATTGCAGGAATCTCTCACGATATACGAACACCTCTTGCCATTGTGATAGGCAACTCTGAAACTCTCGAAAGTTCTGACGAGCTGTCAGAAGCAAACCGCAAAAGAGCCGTTATAATAACCGCACAAAGCATAAAGATAAAAAAACTGATTGAGGACTTAAACCTAATTTCATCTCTTGAATACGACATGCAGCCAAATAAAAAGAAAATCGTTTGGATGTGTCCGCTCATCAGGCGTATCACATCAAATATAATAAACAGCGGAATATTAGATAATATAAACGATTATGAAATCGAGCTCAATTTGGCAGACGAAAAAGCTGCTGTTTCTGCTGATGAAGCATTGCTTGAACGCGCAATATTTAACCTGATAAACAACAGTATAGTTCATAACAAGAACGGCTGCCGAATAGAAATATCCGAATATATAAATAACAGCACTGTCAATATAATAATATCGGATAACGGAAGCGGCGTACCTAATGCTGTGATTGAAAACATAACCGAAATTCCAAAATCAGCGCATGGATTAGGACTTCCGATGGCTTATAAAATCATAAACGTCCACGGAGGAAAAATGACCGCTGTAAACAACAATGGATTCACCGTGAAAATTAAGCTGCCTCTTGAAAAATAATATGATACAATAATACAAATAGATAAAAATAACAGAAATATTGGAAAATTTTGAAATATTTGAATATAAATTGATATAACTGCATATAATTCCCAATAATCAGGTTTGATTTATATAAACAAAAAAGCTAAAATAGCGTTAGCACTCATGGATAGAGAGTGCTAACAAAGGGATGGATAATAATTTTAAGGAGGCATATAAAATGAATATTAAACCATTAGGAGACAGAGTTGTTACAAAGATGGCAGAGGCAGAGGAAACAACGCAGAGCGGTATCATTTTGGCAGGTTCGGCTAAGGAAAAGCCGCAGTTTGCCGAGGTAGTTGCAGTTGGTCCCGGCGGCATGGTTGACGGCAAGGAAGTTAAGATGGAGCTCAAAGCAGGCGATAAAGTTATCATGAGCAAGTATGCCGGAACAGAAGTTAAGCTTGACGGTGAGGAATATATTATTATCAGCCAGAAAGATGTTTTGGCAGTTGTTGAATAGTTAAATTAAGATTTCAAATCTCATTCTTTTAGAATTTCAGGAGGTAATTAATCATGGCAAAGGATATTAAATTTGGAGAAGAGGCAAGAAAGGCGCTTCAGAGCGGTGTTGATCAGCTTGCTAATACAGTTAAGGTAACACTCGGACCTAAGGGCAGAAATGTTGTGCTTGATAAAAAGTACGGTGCACCGCTTATCACAAACGATGGTGTTACAATTGCAAAGGAAGTCGAGCTTGAGGACGCGTTTGAAAACATGGGAGCTCAGCTTGTAAAAGAAGTTGCAACAAAGACAAACGATGTTGCCGGTGACGGTACAACCACAGCGACTGTTCTTGCACAGGCTCTCGTGCGCGAGGGACTTAAAAATGTTACTGCCGGCGCAAACCCGATGATTGTCAGAAA
>CAOKIL010000006.1 GCA_948468535.1 uncultured Eubacteriales bacterium | reverse complement strand
ACACGACGCTCTTCCGATCTGCCAAACAGTATCCGGGCATTTTGGCATACGCATATGTAAACAGCGCGCCTATCAGGAAGAAAACGGCAGGCAGCCACACCAAAAAGTTAACGCTAACCGACATGATTTCGCCAACCTCGGCATCATAGCTCTGCACAGAAAACACAGTGAGCAGAACTCCAAACACTATGCTGACAGCAAATCCGACAAATGAAGCGACAAAATTAACTACCTGAACAGTTCTGTAACCGAAAAACGACATAACAAGCACGGCAAGACCGAGAACAACAAGAAATAAGCCAATATACATGCCTATCTCAAACTCAGTCGGCAATGCTACGCCGAAGTAGTCAAAAAATTTAACCGTTCTTCCAAAGGCAATTCCGGATAACCCAAAAGTATCACTGACATCATTAAGTTCAAGCTCTGTAATCTTCAAAAAATGAAGTCTCTGGGATATAAACAGCAAGACAAATGCGAGTATCGCAAACGCCTTAAAGCTAAGTTTTTGTATGGATTTTATATAAAGCTTTTTTATCTCCATATGTACCCTCCTTGCCTAATTACCTTAGTATTATAATCCAAATCACTTGTTTAGTCAAGTATGAATGAGCGGAATTTGTCGTATTAAATAAGATATCCGCACATCAGTCCAATACTCCGAGTTTGATAATCCTGCCTGAACGCAGAAGCCCGAGCATTGCCCAATACATAATGAGAACCCTCGGCTCAAACAAGTTTGACTCGAACAATGATGAAAGCGAGATTCCGACAAGCGCCGCAAGACCTGCGGCAAAAATTATCTTTTGCTTAAACGTTGCGCGGAACATACATGTAACTGACGAATGTGCTATACGCAGTATATAATACATAAATCCAAACATAAATATCGCGCCCAAGTCCACAAGCAAATTAAAATACAGCGCGCTTATATGCACACCCGGAACACTTATCAGCGCCTTCTGGTCATTGTACTGAAACGCCGCCTGATTGTACATGTTCACAAAATTGCTTGTACTGACGCCAAAACCGTTGGTCCAGATATTTCTGAGAGCAAACACAATATTTTGAAAGAAGTTACCGTACACGCTTTCACGGTTCCACATAGCAATGATGTTTTTTATAACACCTGTTAAGAAAGTCGGTGCAAGAGCCAATATTATCGGGATATAACGCCTGTCAATCATAACTATAACAATAATCAGCTCTACAAGGAATCCGACAAACGCCGCCCTCGACTGAGTTGCTGTAATCACGACAAATGTAGCCGACATAACAAGTACGGAATATATAAGACTGCGGATTTTTGACTTTAGCGTTATCGGATATACAAAGGCAAACGGAAATAAAAGCAAAAGAATCTCAGCAAATACAAGTGTGTTTTCATATACGCCCGTTATACCATGCATGCCCTGATTAAACGCCTGAACTGCCCCTATACCGCAAAGTACAACTTGTGCGACAAACATAAAAAGAAGTATTATCTCAAGGTCAGTTTGGGTTCGGATTGCGAACGAAATCAAGAAGAAAAGATCAACCGCAAGCAAAAAATACGAAATCGTCTTGCACGCAGCAATCGGTATAGACATCGTCATCAGCCCTGTGAACAGTGCAATTATTATATTTATAAAGATAAATATAACACCAATCCGCTCGGTCGCATGCCTCGAAACAAACAACAGCGCAACCATCGCAAATGCCGGAACCATATAAAAGTTATCCCATAAACTTTCAGGAAACAAAAGCACTATTAATAAAAATATACCAAGGAAATATGATCTAAACTTAACCTTTGACCGCGGAATATAGAATGCCAAACGGCGTATACCGAATGTGGTGTATTGGTAAAATGCACTGGCATACCATGCTTCAGCAACCTTTTTGGTATCAAAAAATATCTCAAGATACTTGTTATTTAAGACATTTCGCTCACACCACGAGATAATCTTTATAGTGCGGCTGTGCAAAAAATCAATTTTAAGACGCGGAACAATAACGCCGAGAATATAACTGATAATACTGCAAACAAAACTGTTTCGATATGCACTGACAATCATATTCTTCATGCGTGTTCCTCCTATTCTGTTATCAGGGTTATCAGAGAATTCTGTACGCTAAAAACTATTTAATCTCACTTACATAAACATTAAGAACCGTGTCTCCGACAATCAGGTCGAGTTTAAGCGCCTTAAGCAAAACAATTCCGCCGGCCTTAACTCCGTGTTCTGCCTTTGCTCCGTCAACCTCTGTCACAAGCATAGCTCTTGCGCGAGTCGGTTCTTTTGTCTTAGGAACGGTTAAGCTTTCACTGTCTGCATCGTCCTCATCTAAATCGTCGTTTTGGGTTTTGATATTTCCATCAAATGCTGCCTGCTCTGTTATCGGCTGTGATGTCACATATTTTAACCTTCCCAAATCAGAGCCGCTGTCATAGTCAGAACATTCCATATCACTTTGAAGGCTGCCGAGCAGCTCAATTGGTATGTTTTCACAGACATATGACACCTCATATGTTCTCGATTCATCATCTCCGCCCCATGTGGCTTTATATATTAGTGCACAGACACTCAAAACTATTATTGCAAGCAAAAGTATATCTATGATATTTAGTTTCCAGACAATTTTTTTTGAAAGCATAGTTCCTCGCCCTTTTCTGACTTTATTTCTCATGTACAAAACTTTATGTATTTTATTATACACCAAATTAAGGTAAATTTCAATCACAATTTGTAGTTTTTGCTAATATTATTTTTTTAATTCCTATATCGCATAAATTGTGTTGACGCAATCTGTGCAAATATGCTATATTATTGTTATAATAAGTTTTGTTAATCAAAATGAAATAAAAAGTCAATCGAAATTAAAAGGAGTGATTGTATCAACATGAAAAATTATATTAAAAATCTCTTATCGGAGCTGAGTCCGATTAACTTTATCGTGCTGACTGCCGCAGGTATCATCAGTGCGATAGGCGTCACAATGTTTCTCGCGCCTGTGCATCTCTATGACAGCGGAATTTCAGGCACGTCTATGCTACTGTGGCAGATTACGCCTGATTATTTAACTCTGTCGGTATTTTTGGTTGTTCTTAACATTCCGCTGTTTCTTTACGGACTTAAAAAGCAGGGCGCAGTCTTTACCATCTACTCAATATACGCCGTTTTTGTATACTCTTTTGTATCACACTTAATCACATACGTTTTGCCTATTGATGTTGAATTCGCCTCCCCCCTTGCTAAACAGGATTTATTTTTGTGCGCTATATTCGGCGGTATAATAGCAGGCGTCGGCAGCGGTATTGCGCTTAGATTTGACGCGGCTATAGACGGTATTGAAGTTCTGGCCGTTATATTCGCAAAGAAAATCGGTATAACTGTCGGAACCTTTATTATGTTCTATAACATAATATTATATATAATAATCGGCATAATTTTAAACAGTTGGATATTGCCGCTGTACTCAATCATTACATATGTTGCGGCGCTGAAAACAATCGACTTTATCGTTGAAGGTATCGACAAGGCAAAGGCGGCGCTTATAATAACTACTAAAGCCGAAGAAATATGCAGTGAGCTGTCTGAGCAGTTCGGCAGCGGAATTACCATTATTGATGCACACGGATATTATTCTTCATCGCCTAAGACTGTAATATACTTTGTGGTTAACCGCTTCCAGATAGGAAAGCTAAGACGTATTGTGCATAAAAACGACAAGTCGGCGTTTATTTCAATCACAGAAACCGCAGATGTGTTTGGAAGCAATACATAATTTAAATAAAAATTCATAATCGCAGTTATGCCTCTCCCAAAAGGAGAGGCTTTGCTAAAATATTTGCTTCGCGACAACAAGAGCTATGTATTTTTATTTGTCTACATTAATATCACTCCTTCAATTTCATCGTTTAAACTATATTAGAAGTTTAAACAAAAACTATTGCAAATTACGGTAAATTGTTATATAATAATTTTGCTGAAATAACTCTATAACTAATTTACTGTTTTTTGCGGTGAATTTTGTTTTTGTCCGAGTTATTTTTAATAACTTATAAGCATTATAGTATATGCACCCTTATATATCAACTGGCGTTTTATCTAAATATATGGGTGCTTATATGTACAACTTGTATATATTTTATATAGGAGTGACCTCAATGCCAAAAACCAGTGAAGCTATGCGTAAAGCAATCAGCAAATATCAAACTGAAAAAGTTGATGAGTTTAAAATCCGTGTTCCTAAAGGCGAAAAAGCAATTATTAAAGAATATGCAAAAAAACAAGGCAAATCACTCAATGCCTATGTTGTTAACCTAATTCACTCTGATATGGATAATTTTAAAGAAAAAAACGGGTTTTAGTAATAAAAAGTTTTTTCTTTTTCTAAAAAATTTTCCTATATTTTTAACATTTTATTCATATATTTCTCTTGACATTTTAAATTATTATGATATAATAGTTAAACGTTTAATTGTTAGTTATAAAACAGTTTAAGTACTATATTTAACCAGAGGTGAAATATGTCTGAGTACTGCGAAATCAACAAATGTTTTGAAAAGCTGGCAGCTTTTAAGCGCAGACAGCTCATCGGATTATTGGAGGATGAAAAGCTGCATGTCGCGCAGTTTCCGGCTTTGAAATTTATAATTGAGCACGACGGCTGCACTCAGGTTGAACTCGCCGAGTTTTTATACGTCACGCCTGCGAGCGTTGCGGTTTCGACCAAACGCATGGAAAGAGCGGGACTTATTGAAAAACGCGAGGACAAAAACAATCTGCGCCAAAAAAATTTGTTTATCACCGACAAGGGAACAGAAGCAGTCAATGAATGCAAGTCTATCTTTGACCGGTTTGATGAGCAGATGTATGCAGGGATTTCCTTTGAAGAGCTTGACCTTCTGCAAAACGTGCTTGAGAAAATCTTAATGAATATCAAAAAGGAGAAATTATATGCTAAAAACATTAGTAAAACTCATGAGCGGCAAAGACCGCAGGTACGCCATTGCCACACCGTTGCTCATCGTAGGCGAGGTGGTCATGGAGACCACCATACCGATGATAATGGCAAAATTAGTTGATGTCGGCATACAAAATTCTGATATCGGATATGTGTTCAGGATGGGCGGACTGATGGTTGTTATGGCTATGCTTTCGCTTCTGTTCGGCGCAGGCGCGGCAAGAACCGCATCGGTTGCCGCTACAGGCTTTGCTGCAAGCATCAGGCAAGCTATGTTCTATAAGATACAGGACTTTTCATTCAGCAATATTGACAAATTCAGCACCTCGTCACTTGTAACAAGAATGACGACGGACGTGACAAATATCCAGAACTCCACAATGATGGTTCTGCGTATGTGTGTCCGCGCACCGCTTATGTTTATCATGGCGCTGATTATGTCAGTTTCGATTAACGCTAAACTCTCTGTTGTGTTCATGTTTGCCATTCCTGTAATCGGTGTTATGCTGTTTTTTGTATCGAAGTTTGCGATGCCAAAGTTCAGGCTTATGCTAAGGAAAATAGACGACTTAAACCGCGTTATACAAGAGAACTTGTCAGGGGTTAGGGTTGTCAAAGCCTTTGTACGCGAGAAGCACGAAAACGAGACATTTAAAAACACTACCCACGACGTATGGGATGCACAGCTCTCGGCGGAGAAGCTGATTATTGTCAACATGCCTATTATGCAGCTTGTCATATATGCTTGTATTGTGGCTATTTTATGGTTCGGCGGAAACATGATTATCGTCGGCGATATGCAGACCGGTCAGCTCACAAGTTTTATTACATATGTAACCCAGATTCTTATGTCGCTCATGATGGTTTCTATGGTATTTATCATGCTTGTCAACTCAAAGGCAAGCGGTGACAGAATAGTCGAAGTATTAACCGAAGAAATTGACATAACCGATGACGGCGCAAACGAAAATCTAAAGTTGGAGGACGGCTCAGTCAAGTTTGAGGACGCTGCATTCAGCTATCATAATGACATAATGAACTGCGCCGTGCGCCATATTAATCTTGACATCAAATCGGGCGAGACTGTCGGAATCATCGGCGGTACGGGTTCGGCAAAAACGTCGCTTGTCCAGCTTATACCGCGCCTCTATGATGTTATTCAGGGCAGAGTTATTGTCGGCGGACACGATGTGCGTGAGTATAAGCTTGACCATTTGAGAAGCGAAGTCTCTATGGTACTCCAAAAGAACGTATTGTTCAGCGGAACGATTATCGACAATCTGCGCTGGGGCGATGAGAACGCGACTGAAGAAGAAATAATCGAAGCGTGCAAGGACGCTCAGGCACACGACTTTATCATGTCATTCCCTGACGGATATAACACCAACTTAGGTCAGGGTGGCGTTAATGTTTCAGGCGGTCAGAAGCAAAGACTTTGTATCGCACGCGCACTGCTGGGAAAGCCCAAAATAATAATTCTTGACGACAGCACAAGCGCGGTTGATACCGCAACTGACGCGAGCATTCGCGATGCGTTTGCAAAAAAGCTGGCAGATACCACAACAATAATTATTGCACAGCGCGTCAGCTCTATTGAACACGCAGACAAAATTGTAGTCATGGACAACGGACGTATCAACGGAGCGGGAACTCACGAGGAACTGCTCAAAATAAACGACATATACCGTGAAGTATATGAATCACAGCAGAAAGGAGCTGAATAATATGCCGCCAATGGGACCCGGAAGAAAACAGGGAATGATGAAAAAGCCAAAGGACACAAAAAAGACCGCGGCGAGACTGTTCTCATACTTCAAGCAGTATAAACTCAGATTGCTTCTGGTTGTTATATGTGTTATATTTTCAAGCGGAGCAAACGTCTACGGAACATATTTACTGAAGCCGATTATTGATGATTATATCGTTCCGTTTATCGGTCAGGAGCATGTGAATTTAGCTCCGTTTATAATGCAGATACTGATTATGCTCGGAATTTATATAATCGGAGCCGTCTCCACATGGCTGTACAACCGAATAATGGTCGGCATATCATGCGGAACTCTGTACACTATACGAAATCAGATGTTTGAGCATATGCAGAAGCTGCCGATAAAGTATTTTGACACACATGCAAACGGCGATATAATGAGCCGTTACACAAACGATGCCGACTCACTGCGTCAGATGCTGTCACAAAGTATACCTCAGCTCATATCATCAGCTATCACTGTCGTGTCGGTATTTGTGATGATGATTGTTATCAGTCCGATTCTGACGTTGCTTGTGATTGCGATGCTGATAGTTATGCTTGTGGTTATCAAGTTTATCGGCAAGCGTTCGGCAATGTATTTCAGGAAGCAGCAAAACGCTCTCGGAGCCGTCAACGGATATACCGAGGAGATGGTCGAGGGGGTAAAGGTAGTCAAGGTTTTCTGCTATGAGGATAAGTCAAAGCAGAAGTTCAGTCAGATTAACGGTGCGCTTGCAGGCGCGGCTTCAAATGCTAACACATTTGCAAGTATACTCATGCCTATCATGGGTAACCTCTCAAACATTCACTATGCGGCTACCGCAATAGTAGGAGCGTATCTGACAATTATCAGCGGCAACACCAACGGAGGTTTATTTGCACTGAGCATAGGTGCACTTATTGCTTTTCTGCAATACACGCGTTCGTTTTCGCATCCGATAACTCAGGTTTCACAGCAGGTTAACTCAATACTCAATGCCATGGCAGGAGCCGAGAGAATATTCGAGCTGCTTGACGAGAATATCGAGACTGACGACGGCAAAACAACGCTTATAAATGCGGTAATCGATGATGACGGAACAGTCCACGAGGTTGCACACCGAACAGGGCAGTGGGCATGGAGACAGGTTCACAAAAACGGTTCGGTTTCATATTCACCGCTGCGCGGCGAGGTAGACTTTGAGAATGTGACCTTCAGCTATGACGGCAAGAAAACGGTGCTTAACGATATATCACTGTATGCCGAGCCGGGACAGAAGATAGCGTTTGTCGGCTCAACAGGTGCAGGAAAGACCACGATAACAAATCTGATAAACCGCTTCTATGACGTGCCTGACGGAAAGATTAAGTATGACGGAATCAACATAAACAAGATTAAAAAGGACGACCTACGCCGCTCACTTGGCATAGTGCTTCAGGATACGCATTTGTTTACCGGCACGGTTATGGATAATATCAGGTTCGGGAAACTGGACGCAACTGATGAGGAAGTAATAAACGCGGCAAAGATTGCAAACGCTCACTGGTTCATATCGCATTTGCCTGACGGTTATAATACATGGCTGACCGCTGACGGAGCAAATCTCAGCCAGGGACAAAGACAGCTTATTGCAATAGCGCGCGCCGCAGTTGCTGACCCGCCTGTGCTGATTCTGGACGAAGCGACAAGCTCGATTGATACAAGAACAGAATCGCTGATAGAAAAGGGTATGGACGGACTGATGAAGGGAAGAACAACGTTTGTGATAGCTCACAGATTATCAACCGTGCGTAACGCAGACGCGATAATGGTACTTGAAAACGGCGAAATTATAGAACGCGGAAGTCATAACGACCTTATAGACAAAAAGGGCAGATACTATCAGCTCTATACCGGAGCGTTTGAACTCTCATAAGCGGGATTTAACAACGACAAAAGGACGAGAAGAACCTCGTCCTTTTGTCGTTGGGAAGAAATCTTTTTATTATCTTATGTCAAAATTGATTATTTTCACTTCCGCAAGTGGATTCATTGAGTTAAAGTCATCCCAGATAAATGCTTTTAATCTGTTGTGATTATTGCAGTATTAGCGGATTCGTCCCACTCGACGTTATAGCCAAGGTTTTCTGAAAGGAAGCGGAGGGGGACGAAGGTTTGGTCGTTTATTAAACGTGCAGGTACGTCCATTGTTGCTTCTTTGCCATTGACTGCGGCAGTAGTGTTGTCTATTGCGAATGTGACGCTATTTTGTATCTCGCCCGCCCTGTTGCGCTCGCCGCCTCCGCCCCGAGCGCTGTTTATTGTTGCTGTGGCGGTTTGGGTGCTGTCATTCCAATTTACATCTGCGCCCATTTGCTCAAACAAAAATCTCATAGGCACAAGTGTGCGGTCATTTTCCATAACCGGCGGCTGTGCGAAGCCGAGGATTTTATCATTGAGACGGACGTATATATCGCTTGTTTGTAGATACCTATCTATATCATTTTTGGACATATATGATTCTTCATAACCATCTAATAGGGAACCATTTATAGATTTTAAATTCAGCGTATCAACTTGATATTTTGTCATGTAAATGCCATCATTCGATAACCAAATTGCCATTGGATCTCCATATTTTCTTGAAGAATCATAAATATAAAAATACTCTCCCGTAGTATTTAGTATTTGTTGCGAATAAACATCATTCCCTGCGATATAATTTGTTTTTACCTCTTCATAAATAATTTGATTATCTAACCTTCCGTCTTTAAAAGTATAAACATTATCATTACTCATAGTTAATACAGTTTTCCCGTTTGTCACAGGAACGCGCTGTAAATCAGGTTCTTCCTTCCAATTTTCTAAATCAGTTGATGAGTACACTCCTTCTATCACATCTTCAGATGTTGAACCCCACACCATCGCTCTCAGATATCCTCTGTTTGTTATTCTTACATAATATATACCGTCTATATACGATATTTCTCTTACATAACTTGCAAATGTTATTCTTTTAATATACTGAAAATCTTTGTCAAGTATATACAAATAACCTTCACTTTCCAATACCCATCCCGGATACATTTCGTTATCATACACATTTGAACGTGCCATATAAACTCCGTTCGCCCATTTTATTTCATCCATGTGTCCTGCTCTTGTCCATTCGGCTTGCACATAGAAATCCCTATTACCATGGGCGTCAAACACTTCTACAGGTTTGAAATTTATAAAATCTTCAGTGAAGCATCTCTCTTTAACTCCGTTTTCCTCCTTATAAACCAAATATCCGTTTCCAACATCCATTATATCGCTTATATCTGTTCTTATTTCACCGTTTATATATGTTTCTCCCTCATTTAGCACATTAATTATGCTTTCATCTACAGTGATGGCATAAGCTAAACCGCTGCTTAATACAACACTTATTATTGTTAATATACTTATTATCCTTTTCATAAATGACTACCTCCTAATACTCTTTACTTACATAGAATTCATTGTTTACCCATCCGGCATCTCCGGTCGTTAATACAACGCTTACTGTTATATTGACTGTTGCTTTTGACGGAACGTTTACAGTACGCCCTACGAACCGAGCATATTTATCATTATCTCCAAAGGAGCCGGAACAACTGTACTGCATTTCATCACCATCAGCGCTTATGCCGACTACCACACCGGACTTTGAATCAGTCCTATAATTAAACTTCCACGCTGAATTTGTATTATTTGTCACTGTTATATTATATATGTTTTCAACACTGTAATTTCCCTGACTTATGGATATCTGTTGCTTCTTAAATCCTACATATTCTCCGTCGGGTATAATATCTCCGGGAGGTAATGTCAGATATGGAAGAGTGTCATTAGGTATAAAGTTGCTTCCCGCATAACCTTCCGGTATGTTTTTCATTGAGGTATGTTTTGTATCAAACTTCCAATCATGCTCGTCACTGTAATCAAAATCCAACATACTTGATTCCGCTATATACTTATAGGCGCTTGCATCATTCTGTGGATTCAGATTAGTTACCCACTTGCCTGTGGTCACTGTTCCAAAGGCATTTTTAACAACCATAGGTATCGAATATCCGTCTGTATTAACAGAAGATTCTATTGTATGTGACAAATTTGTTTCAACAATTGGTTTAAAGCCCGTAATACCCTTCCATGTCGGAGAACCGCTGGTATATGTCGCCACAGTAACATCCTGAACATACGGAGCATCATACAGTATAAACTTAGTTTTGTCCGATGTTGTCTTGTATGCAATTGTACTTAGGCTCGTTGATCCGCTTAATACTTCAAATTCCATTATTATATATATTGGTTCATTGTAATTTGCCATATTGGGATAATGTTTCCCATAAGCATTATAATAAATATCACTCAACCATCTTGATTGAACATTTGAGTTTATATCATATGTCTTTGGCAAATCTAATGCCGCCGGATAACAAACAGATGGATTACAAGGGTGTATTTCTAAAGAATTGTCAATGGTCTTCCCTATAAAATCAGAATATGCCTGTATTCCTGTCCACTGTGGAGCATCTATGCATGGGAAAACTTGCAAGCCTAATTTGTTTATCCTGATTTGTGCATTGTTTGAGTTAAATAGTACATCGGTATGTATCGGCGATGACGTTCCATTATGATACCATGCCATATATGTATATTTACCCGGAGACAAATTTTCATAATTATCAAGCATATTTCCGCTTTCAGCAAGATGGGCTTCTTCTATCTTCTCCGGATTACTTGAGTATATAAACTTACCTCCGGACTTAGGTGTAAAATCTAATACGTTACTATCACTTGATCCGCCATTGACAACACTGAATGTATAATCAGGATTGTTATTTTTAATTATTCCGTCATACATTCCGTCAGGGCAATATACGCCGATATAATATGTTTGTCCCTTTACCATATCGTATTCACGGCTTTTGCCTCCATTACTCATTTTATCTCCGCGTACCACCGCAAAACAGCCGGCTCCGTTAAGGGTTATTTTCTTCTTGCCTGTCTCCGGTGCAACATACTTAAACCAGTCTACGTCAAGCTGGTTATCCAGCATTCCGTTACCGCCGCCGCTTACTGTTATATCCTCTGCTATCTCTTTGTTATTTATCCATATAAAATCATTTGTATACCAGCTGTTATTCTTTACTTCTCTTGGGTCTGACTTAACATTTGCCGTCTTTGTTGTTGTTAAATTATACTTTACCGGCTCTCCTTTACTTCCGTCTATTCCTCGACGTCCCAGATGTATATAACATCTTTCTGTTTTATTCGCTACCCATGTCGCAAACAGTGTCTGTTTCGTGTTATCCAAATTTGTATAGCTAAAACTCTTGCAATAGTAGAAATCTGTTAGATATGAAATTGATTTTTGATATTCGTCTTCATAATTCTCTTGATCACTCATATTGTCAGCTATACCTATTACATATTTACTCGCTTCTTCCTGGGCACATTCCATTTCCATACATACTGTTATCTTATCCCCGACATTTACATCTACTGCATATACATCTACATCTGCATAGCTGTCAAAACTTAAGTTTTCTATTTTTGTCGCTAATTTATCACGTGAACCAAGGTTGGCTTTAAATTTTTTTACTTTATCACTGTTATACTCTGTCGGCGTGCTTTCATTGTCAAACTGCCAGAACATTCCTGCTTCCATCTCATACTGGTTCGGTTCATAAGCATCAGGTTCCGTCGCAAAATATGATAGTCCAAAGGTCCCTTGCTTTCCGTCTGTTGTATATAGCAATATATCTTGATTTCCGCTGCACACCTTATTTGTCACCCATACATTTTTGTTATAAAACGGATCCTCTGCTCCTGCCGGTTCTATAATCTCCGACGATACACACCAGCCTTCAAACACTCTGTCTGATATTACATTTACTCCCCAATTACTTCCGCTATCATTTGCTATAATACCTGTTATCTTTTTTCTTTTATCTAAATAAACTGGTATTTTTCTTTGCCCTGAGGGTATATTATTATATCTTGCTTTTTCCACCGGCGAGTATGATAAGTCAACACCTCCTGCAGCTTCTATGTCACCTCCGGTATCTTCTCCATCATCTTCATCAAAATAATAGTTTTCGTTTTTATTATTTGAATCTGTATCATAACGGTTCTGCCTTACTCTTTCCGGGATTTCCGGAATTACTGCATTATTTTCATCTTTAAGAACTGTCAGTTCAAAGTTCTTGAAAATACTGTCGTTTTCACATACAATTTCCGCTGTCAACTTTACTTCGGAGTCTTCTTCATACGCTGTCGGTCTGTTTACTTCTCCTGTTTCACTTATATACCCCGGGCGGCTGCTTGTCCACTTTATCGCTGCTCCGTTTGGCGCTGATGTCGGCAATGTTATATTTTCTGTTATGTTATTGCCTATACCATCCATGTAATTCCTCAACCAATGCAGCGCGTCAAGCTTGTCTGATATATACTCCTGTGCTTCTTCTGTATATATCGCCAATGCGCCGTTTACATTTGAGCCAAACGTATACATATTTCCGTTTCGGCTTACTGCTATTCCGTAGCCGTCTCCGCACACTATCTTCTTTATGTCCTTATCTTTAAGGCTTGTTATCTGTCTCGGTGACTGGCATGTGCCTGTATTTTCACTTGCAAGCTGATAATTTGAACCGTGTCCCCAGCCATAAACTGTTCCATCCTTCTTTATCGCAAAGCTCTGCACGTTCTCGGCATTGATATACACTATATCGCTTAGCGCACTCACTTTCTGCGGTGTGGTTTGGTTGGTCTTGTTTCCTATTCCCAGCTGACCCGAACCGTTTCTGCCCCACGCATACACGTTTCCCTTGTTTGTGAGAGCAAGACAGTAGTTTGTGCTTGCGCTTACATCTATAAACTTTTCATACAGTATATCAAACTCTACATTAAGCTTCTGCGGGCTAAGCGCATTTTCCGTACTTCCTATTCCCAATTGTCCGTTCTCGTTTGCTCCAAACGTATATATTCCGTCCTCTGCTATTGCGACAACAAATCCGTCTCCGGCATCTACCTCCAAAAAGTCATCCTTATCCGTTATTTGCACAGGGGTTGTTGTATCAATTGTATTGCCCTGCCCCAGCTGACCTGAGCTGTTCAGTCCCATTCCCCAAAGTGTTCCGTCATTTTTGAGGAATATACTGAATCCATCTCCTGCCGCCGCTGACTTGACGTCATCTATTCCGCTAAGACAAGTGGGCGTTTTCACTTTGCCTCCCAAATTACCCATAGGATTATTTGTGTTGCTGCCAAATCCCCAAACATCACCGTTTTGGTCTATAACAAGATTTAAATTCTTTCCGCGAACTACAGACTTTGGCACAGCTCCATAGTTCAGTTCTATTTCTTTGGGATAATAATGTATTGTTTCTTTATCCGTTCCGTCACCGTAATAACCTTTTCCCCACGCAACCAACTTATTTGAATCGGTTATACCTATCGTCTGTGTACGGCGCGAATCTATATCAACAAAACCATCCTCATAGCATGATTTTATCGGCGTGCTGAAGCTGCTCTTTTGACTGTCAAAATTACTGTCGTCCGTCATCACGCCCCAGCGCCATATATCTCCGTATCCGTCTACGCCAAGCGTATAATCATCGCCTATGCTCAGTTCAGAGATACTGTCTGTATTTTCTATCTTCTCAAATGCTGTATAGTTTTTGGCATACCCTTGTCCTGCGCGGTATACATTGCCTCCTGAGATATACTCAGTACGGTTTGCGCCTGCAAACACCTTTTCTGCCGTTCTGCCTGTGTTTATCATATAATCAGCATATGTTGCATTATCAGGCAGTGTTTGACCAAGCTGACCGTAAGTATTATCGCCAAATACATATAACAAATTACCAAGCATTATTGCGGAATGATTTGTGCCGCTTAAATCATCGTCCTTGATTTTATTAAGTTTAACCTCTGTGATAAAGCTTTCATTAATCTGTGACGCAGTGCTTACAACTTTTCATTTAATTGTACTCGGCGTATTCCTTGTCCCGGCTCACTTCAAATCTATATTCCGGACCTCTAATTTCAGCAAGCCTGAGTCCTGCATACATAATCCTCTCATATCCGCTGATTTCACAGATATACTTACCCTTTGGCAAGTTTAAATTTGTATAGTTTGTTGTTTCCCTCTCAGTAGAGTTTGGAGAAATTATCTTTCCGTCTACCACAGTAGTGTAGGAAACACCTTTGATTGGGTAAACGCAATTTCCTTTTTCACCATTTACATCTTCATAAATATATACAAAAGGTCTCGAACCTCTCCAATGACTGAGATAATACGGAGTGTGGTTTAGCAGCTCTCTGTTTATCGTCAATGTTCCGTCATATTGCCTGTAATTCACTTCTATACTATATTCAAAAAGTTCCTCATCTGCTTTTTCGTTTAATGTAATGGTCTGCTCTGAATCATCCCATATCACTTCAAAACCAAATAACTCTGCGAGAAACCTGAGTGACACAAATCTGCAATCATTAAGTTTTTGCGTGTATATATATTTCGGTAGAATATTTACTTGAGCTCATAATCCAATCCTTCACCGAAGCATCAGCTTCCACTCTTTCCTCAGATACATTATCTGTTAAATACAATTCCAAATATGATTCATCGCATCTAACACTTGCAATATCATATTCTATACCTGCGTTATTATACCACCTGCTCTCTCTGAACTCACAGCCATAAATATCACAAAAAGATTTTATCATCAGCATCGCTTTCCCTGTTGCTTCATCAAGATATATAGCCTTCTCAAGTTTTTGTGCTTCTCCGTTTACATAGCATATGTCACTTCCGACTGTGAATTTAATGTTGCGCAATGTTTCTTCTGTGTATTCTGATTCTGCAAATCCGAATATTGTATTAGCCAGTACCGATAATACTAAAATTATTGAAAATAGTGTTTTTTTCACGATATATTTCCTCCTACTAAATGTATATAATTTATTTAATCTCTAAAAATATAATCAGGTTCTGCATAGTTAACATAATCTTTGCTGTTTAATACGTCGATAGCCCTATCTGCATCAGTAACATCAAGGAATTTTAATACATGTAATCCCGTTAATTCCATTTGATATTCATATTCATATTCAAAATTACTTAATGCTTTTTCTAATGTACTATATTCTATTCCTTCTTCTAATTTAACAAAAACTTTCGATGTTTTATCCTCGTTTGATGCTGCTGATTTTACCCTATTAATTTTTTCTTTAACTGTTTCACCGCTTTGCAATGTATATGCTGTGTTCTCCAAGTCCAAACTTGCCACATACTCAGATTTTAAAGTCAATGCGGTATATGCATCTACAACTCCATTGCTTTTCGCTCTTCCTATTAATGAATCAATTTGACGCACATTTGATTTAATTATACGCTCCTTTACCTGATAAATTGATTCATTTGGATATGCGGAAACTAAGTTAGCACACATCAAACACAAACATAATACAATACATATTTTCTTTTTCATATTCATTTCTCCTTAATAACCGCTTGTCCGGTTACCCATCCGGGTAACCGGATAAAACAAAATTAATGGAATGAAGATACATAAAAACCATAATCCAAAAGTTCCGGGTTGGTCGGATCTAAATCTATGTCAAACTTCTCTTTCATATGTTTTACATATTCAGGATCCTGCCAGTTTTCTTTTCCGATTCCTTCACCAAAGTCCATTGGAAGTTTGGGCTTGTCTATTACCACCCTATTAAGATTTTCTATATATTCTACTTTGCAATCAAATGCTTCTGATACAGCTCTTAGCGGCACCATTGTTCTGTCTCCTACTAATTTCGGCGCAACATCAAGCGTGAATACTTCTGTTCCGTTGCCCATTTCGTGATTATCTATCTGCATTACCACTGTGCGCTCGCCATTGTTTGCCGTTATAACTCCGTCTCCATCATCATATGTGACTTCTGCTCCCAATGATTCAAATATCGCTCTTACAGGCACAAGCAATCTGTCGTTTTCTTCTATCGGCTGCTGGTCAAAAATCACTTCACTTCCGTTGCAGAATACAACCGCATTATTCTGTTCAGTTCCGTCAACTATATATGGGTCTGCTTCTGTTCCGCTTCCTGATATAATATTCACGTTATTATCATTTAAGTAAAACGCAGGTCTTACGCCTGTTAATCTAACGTATGACACATCACTGGGCTGAGAACCATCTCCCATTACAAAATCCGCAACATAACTGCGTCCGAATCTTAACCAATATGAATCTAATCCATAATTATATGTGCCTTCATACTTTTCAATAATTGACCGTCTTACCTTTTCTGTTGGTTCTGCCTTAACTGAACCATATCTATCATTAACATTATATAGTTGTTTTTGATCAAGTAGAAACGCTGTGTCCTTAAGTCGATACATCGCACCTTCAACATGGGAAAACTCCGAAACATACCGATAAGAAACATGTTTCCAATAAGGGGGAAATCCCATCCCGTTAGTCTCAATATTATACCCAAACCAACAGTATATTCCATTTTCCGGTTTCTTCTTTTCTGATGAATCCATTATCTGCCAATATGAAGCCGTTTTCATTAATGACTTCTCACTTTCAGTAAAATTATTCGCATTTAAAAAACCAGCTTCATCTGCATACGGCTCTCTGCGCACATTTTCTTCACTCGGTGGGTTAGGATGCGGCCAATTTACTTCACCTGCATTTTCCGTGGAATTGAGCCAGTATCTTAACAGTGAATTCTCCCATGTTCCCGAAGTATATTCTCTGGGATAATTTGTTGTGCTATACACTGTATCAAATGCCTTATAACATAATATTTTATCGCTTAGTATCAGCTTTCCGTTTTCATCCTCAATGTCTACACACTTCCATACTATCGGCTCATCGTTATATCTGCCTAATTGTATGTATACATCCGGCTGTATTAAATCAGCAGCCTCGTTAGCACATGCTGTAATACACACTGCGCTTAACTGCACTACAAGTATTAATAATATTGTTATTATCTTTTTCATGATTCATTTCTCCTTATCTTATTTTTTAATCCGGATAGCTTAGTTGCCCCAATATATTATCGGGATCTTCACCATACAAAAGCATATATGTTATATCATGTATTAAGTACCCATTAAAATAGTTAATTTCAGCAGGTATATTTTGCAACACATTATAAAAATCCTTATATAGCATATTATGTCCATTACTTGGATATAACAACGTATTATAATTACGATTGCTGTGACGGTTGTTTAACGTAAATGTATCAAACGCTTGTTCATTTGGTCCTCCGGCATATATAGAAAATGAAATTCCTGAGTCAATAAGAGGCTTAAAATATTCATATGTACTTTTAAACTTATATGCCTTTTGTTTTGGAGTTGCCTGTCCTTTATGATATCTGCCTGTGATTAAAGAATTATCATATTCTATCTGAAACGTAACCAAAGTATTGTTCGGTATATTCCCACCAATTAATTCATTATCAACATATATAGCATGATTTGCTGTGCTCATATAAATATCATAAAATGTTTCAACAAATGGAGCATCATTTCCCGGTACGTCATGCACAATTTCATAATAGTAATAATTAGGCTGTAATACTACAATGTCACAAAGAGAATTACCATAGCTGTTGACGCCGGCATTAACAACATACCCAATTTTTCTCAAATTATCTCTCAAACCACTTGTATAAGGCACCCACATTAGCTTTTTACCTTTGCTATCAGCATAATCTGACATTTTGACTATTGTTTTATACCATACGCTGTTTTGGTCAGGTTCAATTTGTCCTTCCGTTGCTGCAAATCTCGGATCTTCTCTTCCGTAATATATACCTGCTATATCATATTCATTTATTGTTCTGAGACATCTACTGCTATTTTCGGGATCGATTACACCACCGTCTGTTGTTATTTTATAATATATATCATCAAATATATTTTTATAAAGTTCAGCAAACGCATCGGCTTCGTAATTTTGTATTTCATTACCATAAAAATGCGGTGAGCCTATATATATTTTAGGCATAGTTTTTGGTCTGTTGTATACGTCAAGTTCTTCATATGCCTGATACATTCTATCCATAATAAACATAATTTGCCGCGCTGTCTTATCAGCCAACACAGCTAATCTATTGTCACCTTCAATGATGCTCATATAGTAATATGCAATGGGATCAACAAGCGCATCAGCCGATGTGTTAGGGTTACAGTCAAAGTCTAATTCTCGAACAGAGATAACAAATTCCACATTAGCGTCCTTTATAAGCTGAAGATAGTTCTTAAAGAAATCGACCGTGTATACGAACTTTTCACCATTCTCATTGAAATATCTATCAACATGTTCCAGGCTTTCATAAACATATCCTGAATCATACAAAACCATATATGCTGTTTGCTTACTATCACTTGATTCGCTATTCTCAACACTGAATGTATAATCGGGATTGTTATTTTTAATTATTCCGTCATACATTCCGTCAGGGCAATATACGCCGATATAATATGTTTGTCCCTTTACCATATCGTATTCACGGCTTTTGCCTCCATTACTCATTTTATCTCCGCGTACCACCGCAAAACAGCCGGCTCCGTTAAGGGTTATTTTCTTCTTGCCTGTCTCCGGTGCAACATACTTAAACCAGTCTACGTCAAGCTGGTTATCCAGCATTCCGTTACCGCCGCCGCTTACTGTTATATCCTCTGCTATCTCTTTGTTATTTATCCATATAAAATCATTTGTATACCAGCTGTTATTCTTTACTTCTCTTGGGTCTGACTTAACATTTGCCGTCTTTGTTGTTGTTAAATTATACTTTACCGGCTCTCCTTTACTTCCGTCTATTCCTCGACGTCCCAGATGTATATAACATCTTTCTGTTTTATTCGCTACCCATGTCGCAAACAGTGTCTGTTTCGTGTTATCCAAATTTGTATAGCTAAAACTCTTGCAATAGTAGAAATCTGTTAGATATGAAATTGATTTTTGATATTCGTCTTCATAATTCTCTTGATCACTCATATTGTCAGCTATACCTATTACATATTTACTCGCTTCTTCCTGGGCACATTCCATTTCCATACATACTGTTATCTTATCCCCGACATTTACATCTACTGCATATACATCTACATCTGCATAGCTGTCAAAACTTAAGTTTTCTATTTTTGTCGCTAATTTATCACGTGAACCAAGGTTGGCTTTAAATTTTTTTACTTTATCACTGTTATACTCTGTCGGCGTGCTTTCATTGTCAAACTGCCAGAACATTCCTGCTTCCATCTCATACTGGTTCGGTTCATAAGCATCAGGTTCCGTCGCAAAATATGATAGTCCAAAGGTCCCTTGCTTTCCGTCTGTTGTATATAGCAATATATCTTGATTTCCGCTGCACACCTTATTTGTCACCCATACATTTTTGTTATAAAACGGATCCTCTGCTCCTGCCGGTTCTATAATCTCCGACGATACACACCAGCCTTCAAACACTCTGTCTGATATTACATTTACTCCCCAATTACTTCCGCTATCATTTGCTATAATACCTGTTATCTTTTTTCTTTTATCTAAATAAACTGGTATTTTTCTTTGCCCTGAGGGTATATTATTATATCTTGCTTTTTCCACCGGCGAGTATGATAAGTCAACACCTCCTGCAGCTTCTATGTCACCTCCGGTATCTTCTCCATCATCTTCATCAAAATAATAGTTTTCGTTTTTATTATTTGAATCTGTATCATAACGGTTCTGCCTTACTCTTTCCGGGATTTCCGGAATTACTGCATTATTTTCATCTTTAAGAACTGTCAGTTCAAAGTTCTTGAAAATACTGTCGTTTTCACATACAATTTCCGCTGTCAACTTTACTTCGGAGTCTTCTTCATACGCTGTCGGTCTGTTTACTTCTCCTGTTTCACTTATATACCCCGGGCGGCTGCTTGTCCACTTTATCGCTGCTCCGTTTGGCGCTGATGTCGGCAATGTTATATTTTCTGTTATGTTATTGCCTATACCATCCATGTAATTCCTCAACCAATGCAGCGCGTCAAGCTTGTCTGATATATACTCCTGTGCTTCTTCTGTATATATCGCCAATGCGCCGTTTACATTTGAGCCAAACGTATACATATTTCCGTTTCGGCTTACTGCTATTCCGTAGCCGTCTCCGCACACTATCTTCTTTATGTCCTTATCTTTAAGGCTTGTTATCTGTCTCGGTGACTGGCATGTGCCTGTATTTTCACTTGCAAGCTGATAATTTGAACCGTGTCCCCAGCCATAAACTGTTCCATCCTTCTTTATCGCAAAGCTCTGCACGTTCTCGGCATTGATATACACTATATCGCTTAGCGCACTCACTTTCTGCGGTGTGGTTTGGTTGGTCTTGTTTCCTATTCCCAGCTGACCCGAACCGTTTCTGCCCCACGCATACACGTTTCCCTTGTTTGTGAGAGCAAGACAGTAGTTTGTGCTTGCGCTTACATCTATAAACTTTTCATACAGTATATCAAACTCTACATTAAGCTTCTGCGGGCTAAGCGCATTTTCCGTACTTCCTATTCCCAATTGTCCGTTCTCGTTTGCTCCAAACGTATATATTCCGTCCTCTGCTATTGCGACAACAAATCCGTCTCCGGCATCTACCTCCAAAAAGTCATCCTTATCCGTTATTTGCACAGGGGTTGTTGTATCAATTGTATTGCCCTGCCCCAGCTGACCTGAGCTGTTCAGTCCCATTCCCCAAAGTGTTCCGTCATTTTTGAGGAATATACTGAATCCATCTCCTGCCGCCGCTGACTTGACGTCATCTATTCCGCTAAGACAAGTGGGCGTTTTCACTTTGCCTCCCAAATTACCCATAGGATTATTTGTGTTGCTGCCAAATCCCCAAACATCACCGTTTTGGTCTATAACAAGATTTAAATTCTTTCCGCGAACTACAGACTTTGGCACAGCTCCATAGTTCAGTTCTATTTCTTTGGGATAATAATGTATTGTTTCTTTATCCGTTCCGTCACCGTAATAACCTTTTCCCCACGCAACCAACTTATTTGAATCGGTTATACCTATCGTCTGTGTACGGCGCGAATCTATATCAACAAAACCATCCTCATAGCATGATTTTATCGGCGTGCTGAAGCTGCTCTTTTGACTGTCAAAATTACTGTCGTCCGTCATCACGCCCCAGCGCCATATATCTCCGTATCCGTCTACGCCAAGCGTATAATCATCGCCTATGCTCAGTTCAGAGATACTGTCTGTATTTTCTATCTTCTCAAATGCTGTATAGTTTTTGGCATACCCTTGTCCTGCGCGGTATACATTGCCTCCTGAGATATACTCAGTACGGTTTGCGCCTGCAAACACCTTTTCTGCCGTTCTGCCTGTGTTTATCATATAATCAGCATATGTTGCATTATCAGGCAGTGTTTGACCAAGCTGACCGTAAGTATTATCGCCAAATACATATAACAAATTACCAAGCATTATTGCGGAATGATTTGTGCCGCCCGCCAACATATTTACAGGCGTAATACTTGAATCCATAATAAAGTTCCTTGCTGTACTTATTCCAAGCTGACCTCTGTCATTTTTACCGAAAGCATAAAAACCTTTGCTTGCAGACATGTTGGAAAGCGTATGATAATCTCCTGCAGAGATTACATCTGACTTCTCTAAATAATATGGCGTTGACTTTATCGGCAGCGATGACTCATCGTCAACCTGTCGATATTCGTTACTTCCCCAAACGTATGCCAAACCGCCTGATATTGCCATAGCATGCTCCATGCCTGCCGAAATATCCGTGACATTTTGCATAACCTCAACCGGAATGTTTTTGCTGACAGTTGTACGGTCACCTATCTGACCCCTACTGTTGTCACCCCAGGCGTATAAAATATTATCTTCACTCATTGCATACGTTGTGTAGCCACGCGCGGCGACCTTAACAATTTTCTTGTCTCCCCATGGTCTGGTGATGCTTACAAATTCATTGCGCGAAGTATTATCACCTGTACCAAGCTGACCATATGTATTGTCACCGCGGACTTTTACTATGCCGTCATCTATATACACAACGTGGTTCTGACCTACCGCAACAGTGTTTTCGGCATACTTCAATATACTGCTCTTGAATATATCAAATCCAATTAAGTATGCGTTTTCATCACCATTATCGTCATAGGAACTCTCCGCACTGTATATTGTATTTTCATGAACAGCAACCGGCTGATAGGAACCTATACGCATTTTAAAATCTTCATAGATATCACTTTGATTTATATATATCCATTCATCTGTACCCGGAATGAATAAATACGGATTATCTTCCAAAGCTGTATCATAGTTTTCATCATCCGCATATGATGAACCGCCTTGGTAGTAAAGACAATCATTTAAATTAACAAATATACCGCCAAATATTCCTCTGCCATCGGAATCGGCAAACGGGCGTCCTTGAGTATACTCCCAATCATACGATTGCACATTATATGTTCTAACGAGATTTGTATGCTCGCTATGCGGCGACAAGAATCCTGTAAAATAAATTTTATTTCCGCATGCCGCTGATGTCGCTCCACACAAATTTGGAGTACCGCTGTTAATTCTATTTATCCAACTGTTCATATCAAGATTATACTCAGCGAATACATAGCCTGAGTCTGCAACTCCGCCTGATGACGGATATTGATCCCGCGGGTCTCCCTGCGTTGTTCCACCGCCGACAAATATGCGTCCGTTTATGTAATGAGCATTGAAGTATGCTCCTACTGTGGGCATATTCCTGCCGTCTGACCACGTTCCGGTTGCCGTATCAAATATATCTACAAGGTCAGAATACACATCATTTTGTATTCCACCCATCACATATATCTTTGAGCCAACGCCAACTGCCCCTGCATATGTTCGCCAATCGGGCATTGCTTCATAAACCGTTTCATCCCATACAGAACTGCCAGGATTATACTTATATGTTCCGTTTTCTGCAAAATAATAAATTGAGCCCATACATTCCGTAATAACCGTTCCTGCTTCACAACTTTCTGATATGCTTGGCGACATGGTTGTTGAAAATCCGCTTTCTGTATTATTAAACAAGTCAAGATAATACTGTGCTTTTTCACTTAGTTCAACATCATCGGGGTGAACGCTCATATATGTTTCAATTTCACTTTCATTCGGCTGCAGCACCACATAAAAGTTATATACATCATTTGAACTTTCAGGAACAACAATCGCAGTTGCCTTATTGTTATAACCGTAAGCAACAGCTTTAATCAAATATTTACCAATTTCCACTTCATCAAAATATGCAACACCGTTATCATCTGACATAGCATAACTTGCACCTATACACAGCTCCGCTCCGCTAATCGCCTGTCCGTAATTGTCTATGACTGTAATCTCAACAGGCCGCGTCCCTTCAGCAATGCTGATATCCTCATTATTCATTGAACTATCATCAATAGAAGAATTCTGCTCCCCCGGAACATTTGTTTCCGTTCCCTCTACCAATTCATTTGTTTGATTGCCTTCATTTATTTGTTCAGACACTACCTCTTGTATTAAATGCCCATCACTGCTATCTGCCATATAATCTGTTTGATCTTCTGCGAATACAATTCCAAAATCAAACATACCTATAAGCATTAAACATGCAAGTATTAAGCAAAAAATTTTCTTTTGGCACATAAATTATCACCTCTGATTCTAAAATTTTAAATCTTTTGATTTATATTACTAAATTTTCTTTAGCTAAATATTAAAATCCCTCCAATTTGAAATAATTTTGTAAGTAATATTCTCCAAAAATTTACAATTTTATTATAACATAAAAAAATCTAAAAAATGCGAAACTTCCTAACAGGTCGTTTTAGAACCCTATAATGCACAAATCACGAAAATCAAAAACGACTCTGCGCGAACAGAGTCGTCTTAAAACATATTTTCGCTATATTTGCAGAACTTTTATGTCCGCTGTTATAGACGAATTTGTATCAGAAAAGTTGAAATTATTTATAAATATTAATGTGCCCTGAAGGGTGCGTTTGCTACCTTCAGGGCAATTGGGAAGAAATTTATTAATAATTTTTAAAATTATTAAGCTAAACATTTACCGCGCAGTTATGCGCAATTTATCGACTTTATTTATAATCTTATGCCAATTTCAAAACTCTGAATTATTATCGTTAATTTGATGATAACTCACTGCTGCCTATTACAGCAACCGTATATGTATCAGGCAGCCACTGTTCTGATGAGTCAAATGTGATAAGGCTGTTATCAATACTCATTTCAATATCAATTGCATAACATTTAAGCACATAGCTTGCATCTGATGACTTTGCCGCAAAGTTTACACCCGGTTCTGCTGTAAAATTCTTGCCGTTTACCGTTGCAGTGATGTTGCTGCCATGATTATATCCGACATAGTATATTCTGTACTTGCCTTCCGGCGCTTCAATCTTAATTGTAGGATGTGTGCCGTTGCCTGTACCTGCAAGATAGTTCTTATAATGAGCAGTATATGATACGTTCATTTTTGTTTTGTCAGACGAATCTGCAAATAATGCCGCAACTTTCTCGTCAGCACCATCAACAAAAACAAACTCTTCGCCATTACACTGATTTACGCCGTCAACATCGGCGAAATTATATGTTCCTGTTCCCTCAGGAATTACTCCTCCAGGTCATCGTCAGTTACAATATGCTTATAGGTGAGAATTACATTTGAAATTGTATAATTATCAGCAGTGCTGCCAACAAATACCCCCATATTAAACTTGCCTTTTTCGGCATTATTGGGGAACGATTCAAATGTATACGGGGTAGCAGTCTTACCGCTTCCTACACTGTTTCCGTCAATCGTTACGATCTTGTCCTTATAATTTATCGTAGCCTTGACAGTGTTTGTCTTGCTGTAATCAAACTTACCTGTTATATTCAGGCACTGGTGACCACTGTTTGATGAACCGCTGAATCCCTGAGTATTATCGACCGTATCAATCTGTGTCCACGAATCGTTAATCTTAAACATAGTAAATCTCTGTGCTGTAGCAGAATTTGCATTACTAGGAGCTCCAGATGAAATATCAATATAACTTGTCTTGCTTGGTTTTGCCTTTAAATCAACGTCAAACTCAACGCTGATTATCTCTGATGTCATAATATCTTCAGTCGCGCCGTTTTCCTTTGCAAGAGCTATAAGATCATAAGTCTTGTTTCCGTCTGACGCTTTTGTGCTTATGTTAAGATTAACATATTTGTCTACTATCTTCTGTGATGTTATTTTAAGTTCCACATCTCTGCCTGTAATACCCTTTACAGCAGTTATTCCTTCCTCAGGAGCAGTTACGGTAAATTCATCGCTCTTTGATACGATTTTTACATCATAATCAATACCTGCTGCGCTTGCAGGGATATTCTCAATAACTGCTGATACCGTGTTATCTGCACCCACAACTTCAATTTCCTGCTGCTTTATCAATGCGCCGTCTTTGGATATTGTAACGATATAAGTATTTTGAGCGTTTGCCGACTGCTCAATACTTACCGGGATATTAAACACATCAGTTGTATTTGTAGTCGGTGTGATTATAACAGGAATTTCCTTCTTATCACCAAACTTATTCTCGTTATCCATAGCATAGAGCGTAACTGTTGTCTCAACGTTTTCTCCACCTGCCGCAGGACGGACAACAGTAATATTCTTTCCGTCTGCTGATACAATAGCGTTTGTTGAAGCAGATTCCCACTTAAACGTCACACCGTTAGGAGCTATAGGAAGTGCAATCGTTGTTTCTTCATTAGACGGAATATTAACTGTTACACCTGCTATTGCAGCGTCAACCTTTGCCATACTCTCGCCAAAGTTCATCGGATCCCAATTCTCAGCCCATTTACTGTCGTTGCTGTCCTTTGAGAAATAGTTTCTCGGATTAAACTCAAGTATCTGCCACTGATCAAGCACGGTACCCATTCCCGGTCCGCCTTCTTCTACAGACTTGTTTACGACACGCTGTGAAAAGTCAACCGCCTTGCCGCTTGTATTTTTTGTTCCGTATTCGTACATACGGCTCAGACCGTTTTCTGCACCGAATCTGCCCCAGCCTTTGGGATCAATCTTTACACCTGAATTACCCACTGTGCCATTATCGTCAATCAATGTATTATAGAAAGTTGACTGACCTGCATCTCCCCACGGTCCGCCGAAGTTTGATACGCCGCCGTTGTCACACTCGTTATATACTGTGCAGTTCCAGAACAGATAGCCGTACTTTCTCGCAACCGGAGTGTTCGGAGTTCCGAGTGGGTTGCCATATGAATAATCGGTGAATCCCGCAAATCCGAGCTTACAGCTGTCAAACACAGCCGCCGCACTGCCGTAAATATAATCAGTTCCGCCTATAAGAGTACAATTTTTAAAGTAAACCCTGCCGTCCGATGCCCATATTGAGTCCTGGTTACCTCTCGCACGGACGTTTTCAAATATTACTCTGTCACCTAATGTAGCGATTGCGTGTCCGCGCTCGTTAAATATTGATGATTTTAACAGCCATGCGCTCTCACCTGCATTAAAGGTACGACCTGCCGCAACTACCTTTTTGTATTTATCTTTATTTACAGCGCCGTTACTATCGTATATGTCATCACTCGGCTTAACCATCGGTGTATCCTCAGAGCATATCGAAAGCGCACTGTGGTCAAGCAAAGTTGAGCCTTCCTCCGGAGTTAAGTGACCGTCTAATTCCGCCTCTATTTTCATAACCGGTACACTATTTACTATATTAAAGTCTTTTATTGTTATATCACTTGAAGACTGCGTCACTATCAGAGCCGCCATCTTATCATATGACCATCCGAGACCGCCGAGATTTTTGAGCTGTGAATTTACAGCCACATCCTTATGTGCCACGCCATTTATGTCATAATACGAAATCGTGGAAATACCGTCAAGTTTTTGTCCTATTTTATATTTTGTGAACTTTTCGTCACCCTCTTTATATCCGTTCCATGTCTCTTCGCGTGACCAGTCGATTGTCGGGTCATAAAGACCGGTAAGGTCAGTGTTTGACGTGCAATAGCCCGTACAGAAATACCAGCTTAAATTTACCCTTCCGCTTGTGTTCGGCGTCTGCTGAATGGTTAAGTACTTCATACCGTCAATTCTGACCTGCTCCTCATAGTTGCCCGGATTAACGTTGATTGTAACTCTGTCCGCCTCTGTCTGAGGGTTAAGATCCTTAGCCTTTGCAACTGCTTCTCTGATTGTGTCAAATTCAAAGGTTTCACCTGCTGCAGTTACTACCGTTACCTTATTGACGTCAGGCTTTGGTGTTTGAGTCGGAACCAATGTCTGCACAGGTCCCGGCGTAGTACATGAATCAGTCGGCAGCGGCGTCGAGTCGGACTCTGCCGAACCGAAAGCCGTTGCTACCTCGCTGAGCGGCTTTAAGCTGTCTGTTCCGTCCCATACATAAAGTTTAACCGTTTCACCGCTGCCGGGATTTACAAAGAACAAATCTTTTACCGTTGTACCTTCAACATCAAAAACGGCTGAACTTGTCATAACCTTACTGTCGTTCTTATCATATGCCGCAACAAGCAATTTAGCTGTCGGGTTTGCTTCTGTACCGCTGTAGCTTAACTCAACGGAAAGATTGCCATTTGTGTCAAACTCTGCCTTTGTTATCTCATAATCGTATTTTGCATCTTTTGTCAGCGGTACAGACGGAGCAGCCGGATTAGGTGCAGTGATTTCTGCTACTGTCTGAGCTGCAAGATTCTCATTATTCGGAATCATCTGGCTCTCTTCACTCGGCAGCTGTGTTAATATAAACGCAAATACCAAAGATTTAGCAGCCTTCGCACGAGTTACCTCCGCTTTCGGTTCAAGTTCTGTACCATTTGAAATTGAAGCCCTTGCAATTCCTTTTTCAGTTCTGATAAGACCTAAATTATATGCCGCCTTAACCTTTGCATATAAAGAGTCGCTAAGAGCGCTTGTATCTGTTAATGCGCCCCAGCCTGTAAGCGGAATATACGGTGTACCTTCATACTGAATGTTCGGGTCATAGTTCGGGTCGTCAGGTGACGGAACTCCGCCGTTATTGCCCATATAGGTCTGCATATTCTTCTTGGCATCATCGCTTCCGCTCTTTTGGAACTCCTGATATGCGTCATAGAGTATTGCGCCCATTGCCTCTCTTGTGAGTGCTGCATCTGTGGCAATAGCTCCGTCTACAAGTGCGGGTTCTGCCACGAATGTAGCCGAAACAATTGTATTGCCCGTAGCCTTAAATGTATATTCCTTAGCCGTTGCCTTTTCCTCGCCGTTTACAAGGATTGAGCCATTTACGTGATTTTCGGTAGGAATTGCAACAACTCTGATTTCGTCGCCGCTGTTTACAGCTAGTGACTCTGTACTCTGCGGATAGTCGGTTGACTCGTACTTAACACCGAATAATCTGCCTGTTCCTCCACGAGTATACAGCTGATATGTTTCACCGCTCTTTACATTAAATGTAACAAATCCGTATACATTACCCGAGCCTTCCGGGTTAATAGATGCCGACAGTGTGTTATCCGCGCCCTTCAATTCGATTGCCTTGTTGTTGCCGGTACGCGCATATACTGTAAGAACTCCGTCAGCCTTTGCTGTATATGCAAAATCCTTACCTTCGCTGTCATTTCTGAATTCAACATAGTTTGCACTTATGCCATCCGCCAAAGCACCGCTTTTATCAGATCCCGCTGTTATAGTCTCAGGCGCTGTAAGTGTAAAGTAAGCATTATCCGATACTACCTTCTTTGCGGTTACGCCCGCCGGAATATCAGCTGTTGCTGTTTTAAACGCGCTGTTGTTGTAAACAGTAACGGTACCGCCTTCAGCTTGATTAACTGTTACAGTATAGCCGTCAGCTTCTGCAATAACAGGTACATCCTCTGAAGCAGCTTCTACTACCGCCTCTTCTTCACCCGCAGCCGCCAAAACGTTTGTAATATTAGATGCCTTCAGCTCATCATATGTTTTTGTATAATTTGTAAGAGAATTTTCAGCAAGACCAAAAGCCTTCTCGATTCCTCTTGCATATTCGCCTACCGTGATTGTCTGTGTAGGCTTGAACAAATTATTGCTGTCCTTGTGAAGCAAACCAAGCTGCAGCGCCTTTTCTATGTTATTTCTGTAATAGAAATTATTAACTGTCTGCTTTGTTGCTCCCGGAACTACATCAACCGCACTTACGTCGCTTGCCATTTCCGGGAATACTGCTGACCAGTTGCCTGTGCTTGCTGCATTTACGACACTGCTCGGCATTAAGCTTACAAGCTCCTGACAGATAGCTTTGTCTGTATATGTATCAGTTGAAGCAACTGACTGGTCGTATATACTCTGAAGTATAATTCTGCACCACTGCTTTGAAGCGGCTTCTCTGTAGTGAGTTCCGTCACCGTTTGCGCCGTTTGCAGCGTTGGCAGCCGGAGTTTCTCCCGCCTCTGTGTTATTATAAATATACGCAACTTCCTTACCGTCAAGCTTCTTTATATATGCCTTTGCGCCTTCATACAAGTCAGCTACCGCAACATCTGAATCAGCTTTTGCTTTAGCTTTCATGTTTGCCGGTGAATCAGGATTGAAGCCCGAATTAGGCGCGCCTGTGCTGCCGTTTACTCTGGGCATCGCCGTAACAAGTACAGGAGTCATACCCCTTGCCTTGATTGCCGAAACATACATATCAAGCCACTTATTGTAGTTTGCATTGTTTACGGTTAAATCATTACTCTTACTGCCTGCGCCTCTTGAAAATCTGTTGGTGCTGACAGTCTCATCGTTATGCGCTGAGTGAATAAATACGAAGTCACCCTGCTTGCCGCGTATTAACGCTTCATTGGCTCTTCCTTCGCAATAATTACTCTTCATTGCACGTCCGCCCATTGAGTAGTTAACTACGTTTACTTTGTTTAAATCAAAGTAGTTCTTCAGTGTCTGTCCCCATGCGCTGATTGTTTCATTAAATGAATATGTCTTTTGTGTTGAGTCACCCAAGATATGAATGGTCGGCTTGGCACCGGCAGCATTAACATCAAGCGGTGTAATCTTGATTGACTTTACGCCAACCGTCTGCGGCTTATCAGCTGTCGGCAGTGTTGAAGGCTCGATTTCGATTTCAATAAAATTCTCACCCGTAGCAAAATCATATGACCACTTGCTGTCTTCCCAAACTGCGCTTACAGTTCTCAGAACATGGTTACAGTTATCCCAGTTAGATGTCTTAGTAAGACCGCCCGCATCCATGCCTGTGGGTGCAACTCTTGTATCTGCTGATGTACCTGTGATTTCAACCTCAAGATGATATGCACCGGCAGCGCCTGTATCTACTCTGTAAATAAGACCGCCATGGTTAAAGTCATCACCATCATTGCTGTTGTTCTTCTTGTGCAGATATGAACCATTACTTTCTGTAACCTTTGCACCTTCTGCTGAAACAGTTATCTTATCTGTCGGAGCAACCTCACGTCTGTAGTCCTTGCCATCAACCGTGGGCATAATAGCACCTGAAACCGAAACAAAGCCCTGACCGTTTGACGCACTGTATACAGGCACAACCGACATCTTTGTAAAGTCAACATTAACTGCGTCTGCTGCTGCAACTACATCTCCGGACTGTGAATCAATAACCATTTCTGTTCCCTCCGTTTGCTCTGCCGATACAATCATAGTTCCGGTAAATACCGTCAAAACCATTGCAATTGCAAGAATCAAACTTAACCAACGTCTTTTTAACATTTGATTTCCTCCTAATAATTTATTAGACTTAATTTATATTCTATGTATTTATTATATATAAAGAAATATATGTATTCAATAGCCAAAAACAAACTAATTTTTAGATACCAGTTCACAATATGCCGTTATTCACAACTGTTATCTTGCTATATTTAAAAGAAATTTTTTAATATACAGCAAATATCCATCAATCTCAAACACAGTATTATATATCAAACACAGCTATATTTTTGATTTTTTATTAATCTCCTTATGTGAAAGTTATAAAAAACATATTCAAAACTTTCGGTCATATTACCTCAAATTGTACAAAACCACCCAATCACAATTAATATGTTTTCAAATTTAAGTTCATTATAACATAAAAACTTACACTTAGCATATATGAAATCAACACATAATGTTTGATTTTTAAAGATCTAAATACCAGATGCTATGTTTTTAAACAAATACATATTGAGACAAATTTGTGCAATAATATCACTATAAAAAATAAAATACAAAATTTTAACATGGAGGAAATTTAATGAAATCGTATATTGGGATTGAGGACATCTATGCGCGTGAAATACTTGATTCAAGAGGCAACCCTACAGTAGAAGTTGAGGTCTATACCGATGACGGCAACGCAGGCAGGGCGGCCGTTCCTTCAGGAGCGTCAACCGGTCAGTATGAAGCTCACGAACTCCGTGACGGCGACAAAGAACGTTACTTTGGAATGGGAGTACAAAAAGCTGTCAAAGCGATAAACGACTGTATATCCGAAAACCTCATCGGTATGAACGTAATCGACCAGGCGGCAATAGACAAAAAACTGATTAAACTTGACGGTACACCAAACAAGTCAAAATTCGGTGCAAATGCAATCTTAGGCGTATCACTCGCCTGTGCTCACGCAGCGGCAAACGCACTCGGTGTCGGTCTGTATCAGTATATCGGCGGTGTCAGCGGTCAAAAACGTCCCAAACCGATGATGAATATAATAAACGGCGGACGTCATGCCGACAACTCGCTAAGCATACAGGAATTTATGATTATTCCTGTCGGCACCAACACATTTAAGCAAAGCCTTATGTGGTGTTCACAGGTGTTCCATACCCTAAAGGGTATTTTAAAAGAACATGGATATTCCACCTCCGTCGGCGACGAGGGCGGATTTGCGCCAAATCTGCCCGGCGATGAGGACGCACTAAAGCTGATAGTCAGCGCGATAGAAAAGGCAGGCTTTAAGCCGGGCGAACATTTTGCGCTTGCGCTTGACCCCGCAACAAGCGAAATGTACAACGAGGCTCAGAAAGCCGGTGAGGACGGAAAATATTATTTTTGGAAGCAAGACAAAATGCTCAGCCGCGAGGAACTGGTCGATATGTGGAGCGACTACTGCGAAAAATATCCGATTGTCTCAATTGAGGACGGCATGGCGGAGGACGATTTTGAAGGCTGGAAGATGCTCACCGATCGTCTCGGCAATAAAATAAAGCTCGTTGGCGATGACTTGTTTGTGACTAACAAAGAGCGACTGAAAAAGGGTTTTGAACTTGACATCGCAAATGCAATTCTGATAAAGCCAAACCAGATAGGAACACTGTCCGAAACACTTGAAACAATAGAGCTTGCAAAGTCAAACGGATATTCAACAATAATCTCACACCGCAGCGGCGAGACAGACGATACAACAATAGCGGATATTGCTGTTGCTGTGAACGCAGGACTTATCAAATCCGGCGCTCCGTCACGCGGCGAAAGAGTGGCAAAATATAACAGACTGATTAAAATAGAAGAAGAAATCGGAGTATAACCAAAAAAATTAGGGTTTTAAAGGGGACGAAATCCCCTTTAAAACCCTTGACTGAATTAATTATTCTGATTTTGATGCGCTGTCAATCGTGACAGTCTCTGTTGCTTCGTCCCAGCCAACCGTATAGCCGAATGCCTCTGCCATAAACCTAATCGGAATATACATACGTCCGCCGACATCATACTGTTTTGTAAAAGCCGCTACGTCCATTGTTGTTACTGTGGTAGCTCCAAAGTTTTCTATCTTACTGATAAAATTTTTGCCTTCCTGAATAATATACATATCACTCTTATCGAGAATATATGCACCTTTTAAGTTCTCGTCATACTTAACGGTCTTGTTCATCTTCTCTGACACAAATCTTATCGGAACAAACGTTCTGTCATTTTCTTCAATAATTTCACCCATATCTGCAGGGATATCCTGCACAACACCGTTTATCACAATACGTTGAGCTGCCGCAAATGCCGCCTGTGAAAAACTGCACATTACGCATACCGCCGCAATTATACCAATCAGTCTTTTCATACAAAGCTCCTTCCAATTAACATTTCTTGTTTCATAAAAACATCCCTGCTGATAATTATACCATAACAAAGTACAAGTTGCAACAATTATTTTACATGTTAATATTAGCAAAACCTATTGCCGTCACGGCACAGTCGCAAAACAAATCTTGATATTTCTATAACATCGTTTCTGTCCAAAATCGTCCTCACATCACTCAGCGCCAAATCTTCTCTGCCGCCGAAAGCTATAATAGTACTATCAAACCGCTTTTTTCCGCCTGCCGCCTCAACTGCTTTATCCGCAATCGTTCTGTACGCTGCACTTTCGGGCAAATATCCGCAGTCCGCCGCACGGTATATGGCAGCCGCAGCATACATTGTCTCCATGTCCGCGTTCTGCGACTGATACGGTGAAGTAAATCTGAAATCCGCACGCATACAGACAAGCAGGGCATGAACACAAAAGTATACTACCTCTTTTCTCAGTTCCGGAACAAGAACCGTATCGTCTCCGAACACTGCCGCGTAACCTGAAACCGGCTTTGAACCCAGTCTGATTATAATATCCGAAGAACTTGATCTGACCTTAATATTAACCACGTCATCAGACAGCTCTGAATAATACGCCGTTTCGGGACACAGTACATTGAGCTCACGAGAGAGATTAACTGCCTGAGCCTTAAACTCCGCAACCGACTCCGGAGCAATATCTCCCCGCGCTATATAACCGTATAGCTCTGAAAACACTTTTTGAGCGAAAACCGCATTGCTTTCCTCACTGTCAGGCAGGATATTTATCTTGTCAAACCTTACTATGTCTGAAAAACCGCCGTCAGCTTCAAGAAACAACTGTTCGGGATAATCAGTCGCTGAACGGAAAGTATAGGCGATTATATCACCAAAACGATAACTTCTTATTTTATTCGGCAGGTTGAAGTACGTTCCCAGCGCGTATTCCAAAATTTTCAAATTATTAAGAAATCCGGAACTAAGTCTTTTGGCAAAGCCATCGACAAATCCTGTATAGTCACAGTTTCTGCTCATCCGAGCATAAAATCCGCCGCTGTCATCCGCAAGTTTTTGCAGTTCCCGCTCAAAGCAATTCTCAGAGACCGACAAAACATTAATGTGCAAGCCGTCAGCCTCCGCATCACAGCAATCAAAAGCACGCCCCGAACACGTCACAAGCACGGCTTCACGCACCGGACTTCTGCTGCGACAATTAAATTCGTCAATTACATGTTTTATATTCATATTGGCACTGTTTGCAGCAAAAGCTTCAATATTATTAATCCACTTTCTGAGTTCTCTTAAATCAATCTCCGATTTATTAAGCAATTCGTCACAGAAAGTCTGACCGTCAATCATGGCAATCATACAACCGAAATTTTCAACATATTTTTCGACAAGCTCATAAAGACATTCTGCGGCAATCAACCCCGATCTGTTTTTAAGTCCGTCCGAGTCGAGTATGTACAGCACATCTTTTGCAGCATATTCGCTTCCGGGCACAGAAAACAAGTACACGCCTGTCCAGTCCCTGCCGCTGCCGCCTGTCAAATATGCCGTATTATCAAAACAGCCCGGATGTTTTAAACTATTATAATCCAACCGCAAAACAAAGTCGCCGCGTGTAACAGCGTCAGCATGTATATGCAAACCATCGTCACAGTTCCTAACTTCTGCATAATGGGTCGGCGAACTAATACGGCTGACAAACTCGCTGTCTATGACAAAATCAACAGAAACACTGCTGTCAACACACGATGTATTTTTTCTCTCATGCTTGCCGCGCACTTTTTTATCGCCTTCTGTAACAAGCGGAAGCACAACTTCCGCAAACTCCGCACCCAAAGACATCATGACAACTGACGAGACTTCTAAAATATAGCTGACAGCAGTATCAACACCGTCCGAAACGCCTGAATATTTAACTCTGCACCTTCCGTCGCTGCTTTGTGATATCTTAAAACCGCCGCATAAGTCTGACGCTATATCAATCATACGCGCCTTATAATACTCATTGTCCGACTTGATTCCAAAATTCGTTATAACCGTACCATCAGGCAGTGAAAATTCGAACTCAAATTCGTTTGAGTTTTCGGCAGTGAACTCAAAAGTATGAGTCATTGTACAGCCGAACTTTGTCGAAATCCTGCCGCATATTTTGATACTGTTGATTTTTATTTTATACATTAATAAACAAATCCTTAGTGTATGGCAGGCTCAGCACCCAGCAGCAATATTCATGCCATTCGCTAAGCTTATGATTCCTGCGTGCATAGTACATATTAATCAAATTCTCATAGTTCATCGTAAGCGTGCGCTTTTGGTTATAGCTGGACGGCAGAAGCTGGATTATATCATACCAGTCCGCCTTATCCTTTGTCTCAATATAATGCTCGCGCTTAACCTCCATAAACTCAATATACGCCGTGAGAGCTTCAAGCGCCGACTTGCTCATATGGTCATGCGAAAAGTCAGATACCTCAAACGGCTTTGAATGTATCTTGTGCATTGTGCTTGTCGAATTCGCAACCGTGCCGACCTTATATGTGTCAAATTCCTTCCACCAATACATCGGCGCAGTGATATCAACACTCACCAAAATTTGCCTGATGAACTTGCGGTGGTCACTGCCGGCTTTACATAAACGCTTTGCAAGATCCAAATCGTTATTGCCTAAAACGTAATCTCCGTTTTCATCATAATAGCTGTCGCTTCTTTCCCAGCTATTAAGCGGATTCCTTGCGCCGCGCATTGCGCCTTCAAGATTCATTACCTTTGTGTTTTCCATCTTTATCATAGCTTTCTCCCAAAACTAAATATCCAGATTAATAACCGATGTGCCTCTCTCCTCGATAAACTTACGTCTTGGCTCAACCTTGTCACCCATTAAGATAGTGAATGTTTCGTCTGCCTGCTGTGCGTCCTCCAAATCAACGCGAAGCATAATCCTTGTTTCAGGATTCATAGTGGTCTCCCAAAGCTGTTCGGGATTCATCTCACCAAGACCCTTATAACGCTGCACTGACGGCTGTCTGCCGTCGCTCATCTCGGCGAGTATCTCTTTAAGCTCATCATCTGTATACGCGTATTTCTCGGTCTTGCCCTTTGAAATCTTATACAGCGGCGGCTGTGCAATATATACATGACCATCCTCAATCAGCGGACGCATGTATCTGAAAAAGAACGTTAAAAGCAGCGTTCTGATATGCGCTCCGTCAACATCTGCATCCGCCATAATAACAACCTTGCCGTATCTTAACTTCTCCAAATCAAACTCGTCACCAACACCTGCGCCAAGTGCGGTGATTACCGGTGTGAGCTTATCGTTGCCGTAAATCTTGTCTATGCGCGCCTTTTCGACATTAAGCATCTTTCCCCAAAGCGGCAGAATAGCCTGAAAACGTCTGTCACGTCCCTGCTTTGCGCTTCCGCCTGCCGAGTCTCCCTCGACAATGTATATCTCTGTGTAAGTATTATCACGGTCAGAACAGTCCGCCAGCTTACCCGGCAGAGAACTGCTCTCAAGCGCTGATTTACGTCTTGTATTCTCTCTTGCGCGCTTGGCCGCCTCTCTTGCACGTGATGCGGTCAATGCCTTGTCAACAACAATTTTCGCAATCGCCGGATTCTCCTCAAAGAACTCGCCAAGCTTCTCGTTAACCATTTTTTCAACGACATTACGCATCTCGCTGTTGCCCAACTTCGTCTTTGTCTGACCCTCAAACTGCGCCTCTGTCACTTTTACGCTGATAACACACGACAAGCCCTCGCGCGTGTCCTCGCCTTTTAGGTTTGCTTCGCTCTCTTTGAGCATTCCGACCTTTCTCGCGTACTCGTTTATAACCTTTGTGAGTGCAGCCTTAAAGCCGGTCTCATGCGTACCGCCTTCTGTTGTGTTAATATTATTGGCAAAACTCATTATCATTTCGTTATAACCGTCATTGTACTGCATGGCAACTTCTGCCTCGCAGTTCTCGCGGACGGCATTGACGTAAATTACATCTTTATGCAGCGGTTCCTTGTTGCGATTTAAGAACTCTACAAACTCACGAATACCGCCGTCATATTTAAGCTCAATGCTCTTTTTGTCCTCAGGCGCGTTGGGACGCTTGTCTGTCAGAACTATTCTGATGCCGGCGTTAAGAAACGCCTGTTCGCGCAGCCTTCTGCGCAGGATATCATAATCATACACGAGAGTTTCTGTGAATATCTCGCCGTCAGGCTTGAAGTGAACTTTGGTTCCGGTCTCCGACGTGTCGCCAATCTGCTTTAGCGGCTCAAGATGCTTACCGCGCTCGTATTTTTGATAATACACGTGTTCGCCGTTTCTTATCTCAACCTCAAGATATTCGGACAAAGCGTTAACAACCGATGCACCAACACCGTGCAAACCGCCCGACACCTTGTATCCTCCGCCGCCGAACTTTCCTCCGGCATGAAGCTGTGTAAACACAACCTCAACCGCCGGGATTCCCATTTTAGGGTGAATTCCGACCGGAATACCTCGTCCGTTATCCGTAACAGTGATTGAGTTATCCTCTTCAATCTCAACTATGATATCTGTACAATATCCGGCAAGAGCCTCATCTATCGAGTTATCCACTATCTCATAAACAAGATGGTGAAGTCCGCGTGATGATGTCGAACCAATATACATACCCGGTCTCTTTCTTACGGCCTCAAGTCCTTCGAGTACCTGTATTTGATTTTCGTCATAGCTGTCACCTGTTGGGACACTTGTAATGTGCTGTTCTTCCTGCATAAAATTCACTCCAATCCAATTTTCTGTATACCGCCGAGCCTCTTTTGTTCACGGTAATATGTTAATCCGCAGCAGAAATGCTTCCGTGCTGCAGGTATCTGCGTTTTACTCTGCCTGCCAGAGCCTTTGATGAAATATTTGTTATATAAACCACACTTTGATTGTCGGTCTCGCAAATCACAACCGACTTAGGAATATCGCCGGTGACGCTTTTTACAAAGCCCTCCTCTTCTGCTATCCGCAGGAATTCCCTTGAATGTTTAGCGATAGAAATTTTGTCCAAGTCTAGTATCGCGATAATATCTTTTGTATCAACCGATGTATTCTTGCCAAGATGCAGGTACATAATAATTCTCCTTTAAACTATACTCCCATTATCGATATGAACAATATTGCTATCGTCGGTTATTGCTTCGGTCATGTCGTCAATATCCGTACAGGTTATAATAATCTGCATTCCGCTGATATTGCCGAGAACAAACGCCTGACGCTTTCTGTCAAGCTCACTCATTATATCGTCAAGCAGAAGCAACGGAGTTTCGCCCGTCTCATTTTTTATCAATCTCGCCTCAGCAAGCTTCTCGACAAGCACAACTGTTTTCTGCTGTCCCTGCGACGCAAAGGCGCGCGCGTCCTTGCCGTTTATGTCAAAGCACACGTCCTCGCGGTGCGGACTTATCAGAGTTTCATGATATTCAAGTTCTCGCTTTTCGTTTTTGCTCAAACGTGCCATGAACATTTCCCGGATTTCCTGCTTTGTCGGTATTTCTTCCATGCTGATTCGTCCGACTGACGACATGTAGCGATAGCTTAGTTCCTCTCTGCCGCCCGATATGTCATACTGGATTTCCCTTGCCTCCGCCATGAGGCGTTTTGCAAATTCGCACCGGTACACAATAATCTCTGAGGATATATCGGTCAGCTTCTTATTCATTATTTCAAGCATCGTCTTGTTCGGACTCTGCATTTTAAGCAAGGCATTCTTGCTATCAACTATCTTACGCAGCTCACTGACCGCTGAAAAATAATTCGGTCTGAGCTGGCTTATCACCATATCTAAATTCCTGCGCCGTCCTCCCGGTCCGTTCCTCACTAGTCCCAAAAGTTCAGGACCAAAGTATACCGCATTGAACTTTCCGAGCAGTTCGCTTATCTTTTTAAGCGGGATTTCATTATATAATATCGACTTTCGCTTTCCTCTGTCGAGCCTTATTTTAAGCCCACAGTCTCTGTCAAACGCGGTATATTCCATAAAAATTTCAGCGCCGGAGCAGCCGTGACGAATAAGCTCTGAATCCCTCGGCGTTCGATTAGACTTGCCCATAGAGAACATATGTACCGCTTCTAAAATATTGGTCTTGCCCTGAGCATTGTCGCCGCAAATTATATTCACACCGCTGCCGAACTCAACTGATTCTTCATGATAATTTCTGAAATCCGAAAGACTTAGAGTATTGATTTTCATATATTATCAGCCGCTGTTAATTTTCAGACCTACGCAGTCTTATCGGCAGAACCATGTACATATATTCATCGCCCTCCACAGGTGTAATAATCAGCGGATTGACACTCTTGTTAAACTTCATTAAGATTTCATCGTCTCTCACCGCACCAAAAACATCCTGAAGGTACTTATTGAAGAATCCAATCTCCAAAGAGGTATCGGGCGGTGTGTCGATGGCAATATTATCGTCAACCGAACCTGCCGATGTGGTACATGATACATTTATGTTTCCGTCCGTTATATGGAACTTTATCGGACCTTTTACAACATCGTTCAGAATTATAAGAGATGCTCTTTTTACCGAATCCGCAATCTGATGTCTTGAACATACAAGCTCCAAATCAAACGATGTCGGCAGAATCCTCTCGTAGTTCGTATAGCTTCCCTCAATCAAACGCGTAACCAACCTACAGCTTTCAAACATAAAAATCGCGTGTCCAGGTGTAGCGATGATTCTGATATCCTCCTCAGAATCTCCTATAATCTTAGCAATCTCCGAGAGTGATTTTTCGGGTATAATCATCTCGCGTTCTTCAAAATCATTTGACAGATTGGCCCTGCGCAGCGCGATTCTGAATCCGTCCAGCGCAACCATAGTAAGACCTGTCTTTTGAATTCTGAAAAGCGCACCCATACGCGTCGGGTCATTATCCGTCTTTGCTGCCGCAAATATAGTCTTTTCTATCATTTCTCTCAGGACGTTTCCCGGCAGGCTGACTGAATATTCTTCATCAATACGAGGCAAGTCAGGGAACTCATCGGCTGAAATGCCGGGAATTTCAAACTTTGCCTTTCCGCTTTTAACCAAAGTTAGGTTATTAGCATCGGTCTCGACAGACACTGTACTGTCACCGAGCGATGTCAGGATGCTTCCAAACATTTTAGCCTTGATAACAACCTCACCCGGTTCTCTTACATCA
>CAOKIL010000005.1 GCA_948468535.1 uncultured Eubacteriales bacterium | reverse complement strand
ATCTATAAAAATAGATATTTTAACTATAAATATATAATACAAGGAGATTAGATAATGTGTAAAAATACATTTGAAAAAATCTATGAAGTTGTAAAGCGGATACCTTCCGGCAAGGTCGCAACATACGGTCAGGTTGCGGCACTTGCGGGAAATCCGCGCTGGAGCCGTGTGGTCGGATATGCTCTGCACGTCAACCCCAATCCTGATGAAATACCGTGCTTCCGCGTTGTGAACCGCAACGGTGAGACCTCGGGCGCGTTTGCTTTCGGCGGTCCTGACGAACATCGGCGGCTGCTCGAACTTGACGGCGTTGAGTTTGAGCCTGACGGCAGAATTGATTTGGATAAGTATATTTGGACTTCGCTTGAATAACTATTTTAAGAACTGTTTATTTACGCTCACTTTGATTATTGTCTGAGTGTTTAATTGTCAATAATGGGAAACAGTTTTTATTTTTCTAAAAACATTTTAACTCATTTATTTTGTTGACTTTTTCAATTCCCGTGATATAATTATTTCATACTGCGCTTAATATAATTTAAGACATATTGTTAAACAACATCTTATAGGAGGCTGTTTTAATGAAAATACCAGAACTCAGCAATGTAAAGGCAAGAATCACAGCTTTGCTTGTCTCTGTGGGTCTTATAATCCCCGGCAGTGCATCGGCGGTCAATAGCTATAAAATCATAACCGATATTATCACACCTGATTTCCAAACAGGTTACAGCGAGTCGTATAACGATTACTTAAACAATCCGCAGAAATACAGCGGTATTATTCCAAGCCCGATAGAACTTCAAATTCCTGACCGAATATCATTGACTGACGACCTCCCTGCTGAGTATAACACTTTGGAAGCGCATCCCGATAAAGCCGATTTCTTTCCTGAAATAAGAAATCAAGGTATAAATGGTGACTGCTGGGCGTTTTCGGCTATCGCAGGTCTTGAATTTTCCTCGGTTTTAAATAATAAAAATATAATCTTTGCAAATTCTGACGATTTGTTCTCTGAGCATCATATGTCATCTTCAATGAATAAGACAAATGATGCGCGTTACAGAAAATATACTTTTGATTCGGTTGACGGCGGAAACTACACTATGGCTCTTGCTTACTTTACCCGTGATATTGGCGCAGGTCCTGTTAAGCTGTCAAACTTCTCGGAGCAAACGTATAAAGAATATATAAACAGCAAAAACAACTACTCATCATTGGTCAACGTTAAACGTGACAGATACGTTGACAAGGCATACTTTCTGACAGGGCTCTATGACGGCAGTTCAGTACTAACTTTTGATATAGAAAACGGACAGGTAACAAACCTTGACTACAAACTAAATTATGATTCGATTAATGCAATAAAGACAAACATAATGAAATACGGCGCCGTTGCAACATCATACTATGCTTATACAGAACACGACAACCAGTATTCCAACCCAAAAACAGGTGCATACTGCATAAGCTGGGAAGATATGATTTACGGCAACACTATTAAGGAAACTTTAAGCGACGGTTCAACCTTCCAAAACAAAATCAGTACCTATCGTTCGGACGGTACTTACTCATATTTAAACCCGACCAATCACGGTATAAGCATTGTCGGATGGGATGATAATTACTCATACACCAACTTTAAGACACAGCCTGTGACCGCTGACGGAACACCTGTTAACGGTGCATGGATTGTTCGTAACAGTTGGGGTGAAAACTATGCTAACCACGGATACGAATATATATCGTATATGGATCCGACCATTGGTGTAAATGCGGTTGCATATTCTATGTCGGATGATACAACTGATAACATATATTCATATGACACGCACGGCTTAACAGCAGGTATAGGCTTCAGCAGTAACAATATAACAATCGTAAACCGATACACAACAAAAGAAAATACCGAAATCCTGACTTCAATAGGAACATATGCCACAAAGTCCGGACAGTCATACGAAATTTATATAAACGATAATGCAGAAGAAACAAAAGATGAACCCGCTGAATTGAACACTAAAGACTTCACAAATAAATGTGCGGAGTTAATCGATCCTGAAACAAAACAAAGGACAAAAAAGGTTACACTGAACGACATGGGTTACTTCACAATAAAACTTGCAGAGCCTGTGAATGTATCAAATGACTTTGACATAATAATAAGGATATCTTCACCTGACACAAACAAATCTGTCTATATACCAAGCTGTTCCGCTGTTGAAAATTCTTCATCTGCTTTTGAAAACACTGAAAATGTCAGCTACTATCAGAGAGGATTTTCATATCCTGAAGATGATCCCTCAGATATAACCATAACGTCATGGGCAGATGTGGGTTCATCCTCCGCAGACAATGGTGCATCCAGACCATTCAACTGGTGCATAAAGGCATATACAAGTTCGATATCATCACTTCCAACAGGAAGCCCAACATCTACGTCTGAACCGACAGCTACTCCGGCAACCTCGCCGGATGTAACTGTGCCGCCTGTAACTTCACCGTCATCTGAGCCGGCTGAAACTACGACAGCCTCACCGGTCACGACCGATTCGCCTACAGAGACTTCGGCTCCTTTGACAGAGGATAAGTTTATTATTCACACATATGATGTTGACAGCAGTGCAAAAACACTGTCATTGGTTATAGAACAGCTTGATACAGCTGACAATCCAATGTTGTGGATTGCATCTTATAACGAAAATGATATATTAACAGGGTTTACAAACGGTATGATTATTGACGAACAGGATAATAACTCAAATTTTCCTAAAACATACCAAATTGACAGAACGCCGTATATAGATTCGGCATACTGCAAAATCTTCATATGGAACAGCGAAAACTATTCGCCTTATCTCCTAAACCCCATAAAAGTAAATCTAAAATAATTATCACAAAACAGCGAACCGTGTCTTACGGTTCGCTGTTTTGTGATTCACATGTATAATTCCAATCAAATTAGGCAAGATTGACATTTAACAATTTTTATGATATAATTTCAAAATTACTTCATATTATTATATATACGAAGTTATAAACAAATAATTGAGATGCGAGCAGAAAAAACTATGTAGGAGGAAACACAATGAAGAAATTTGACTTCAGTTTTAAACTGATTGTCCTCGCGGTATGTACGGCTATCGCCATAAACTTCTTTTATGTTCCGAAGCAGGACAGTGTATCAGCCGCAGAGACAGAAATGCGCGGAGTTTGGGTAACAACAGTCGGTAATCAGGACTATCCGACACGCCCCACAACCGATGCTTGGGAACTCAGAGTTCAGCTTGATGAAATTCTTGACAACTGTGAGGATATGGGGTTTAATACCATATTCTTTCAGGTTAGACCTTCAGGCGATGCGCTTTATAAGTCGTCAGTTTATCCATGGTCATACTACTTAACCGGAACGCAAGGCGAAGAACCGGGCGACAATTTTGACCCGCTTGCCTATGCTGTAAATGAGGCACACAAACGCGGCATACAGCTTCATGCCTGGATTAATCCGTACCGCGTTACCAATTCAACACAGTATAACGACAAACTTGCATGGAACAATCCGGCGGTTTTACGCCCCGATTTGGTTCTGACCGACAGCGCCGGAAAGATGTACCTGAATCCTGGCGAAGCGGACTCGATAGACATAATCTTAAACGGTATTCGCGAGATAGTCGAAAACTATGACGTAGACGGTATACACTTAGACGACTACTTCTATCCGAGCAGCGGTTTTGATGACTCGGCGGCGTATTATAAATATCAGGACAGCTATCCTGACAAGGCGGAGTGGAGACGAAGCATGGTCAATACCCTTATTGCCTGTGCAAATGATGCTGTCAAAGAGATAAATCCAAACTGTATGTTTGGCGTCAGCCCTAGCGGTATTTGGGCAAACAGCAGCAATACCCCAGGCGGCAGCAACACAAGCGGTAGCAGTTCTTATCACAGTCTTTATGCAGACACAAAGCTGTGGGTTGAGCGCGAATATTTAGATTATATAATGCCTCAGATTTATTGGCACAACGGTCATGACGCGGCGGATTACAGCACGCTGATTGATTGGTGGTCAAGCATATGTGCACCTACAAACGTAAAGCTTTATATCGGTGAAGCGGCATACAAAGCGGCTTCCGGATCAGAGGCGGCATGGAAAGGTCAAAACGGATTAAACGAGCTGTCAACACAGGTGAATATGTGCCGTCAAAGTCCGTATATAGGCGGTTACAGTATGTTTGCATATTCATCGTTCCGTGATAACTCATCACTATATAATTTGATTAAAGAACTACAGTCAACGCCTGTCGAACCGCCCGTATTGGGCGGCGGCACGGCTGTGCAGCCCACTAATCCCGAACCAACGGATGAGCCATCAGATAACGTACCGCCTGACCCGACAGATGAACCTAAGCCCACACAAGCTCCTGTAAACACGGGCAATGCGGACAAGTTCACAGATATGGGCAGTTATCAATGGGCTATGCCGTATATCAGAGAGCTTGTTGATGCAGGTATTGTAAACGGCATCAGTGAGACCGAGTTCGGACCCGACATTGACGTGAATCGTGCCGACGCAACTGTTCTGCTGTATCGCATATTCAAGCAGGGCAATGTCACTTCTTTTGACGAAAACTTTGCAGACGTGTACAAAAACAAGTATTATTATGATGAAATCGGACAAGCACGCGCAAGCGGAATTGCATGGGGAATAGGCGACAACCTGTTTAATCCTGACGGCAAAATGCTGCGTCAGGATATGGCAACACTGGCATACAGGGTTCTCAGAGAACGTCAGATTCTGACCGCTATACCCAATACTGCAAAAGCCCTGAATAATTATTGGGATTGGCGTGATATAGATTTTTATGCAAGAGACGCCGTTGCCGCGTGTGTTGAGAACAACCTAATGGGCGGTTACGGCGATGGTACAATTAAGCCTAAGGGTTACGCAACCCGTGTTGAAGTTGCACTATTTATGCAAAGAATTAAAGCGCTTATTGACGCGCAGTAAATAATACAAAACAGTATATCACTGCCATAGTGACATGCTAACACGGCACTTAACAAGTGCCGTGTTACTGTTTTACCGCTAAAAATTAACTGTTACTGCTTTATCAAAATCAAGTTTTATATAATCCATTTTGTACACACCCAAATTTATGAAGCTTTCCTTTATCTTATCAGCACTCACCTTCTCACTAAACGACACTTTTCTGCCGTCTTTAGTATATTCTTCATAAACATATCGTGCGGTGTATGAATTTGTATCGTAATGCACATCATTATAAAGAGTACATCCAAGCTTTCCTTCCGGCTCAGCATTTTTACCGTTTTCATCAGTTAAAACAAAACCCGGGTCATACATTACAAAACCGTCTTTATAATAATCAATTTCTATCATTCCGTCACTTATGCGAATATCTGTCACGACTATCTTACCATAATCACTTATCTGATACTCAAGCGGATATGTGCCGATTTTCTGTTCCGTTACATCTGAATCGCCATGTTCCAAATATATTATTGGCACAAATTTTAGCTGTTTTGTGTTTTTATCCGCCTTTAAAAATTCAAGCGAATTCCGTGACGAATCGTCTGTACTGCTTGTTAAATCGGTGTTTAGTATATCAAGTGCAATATCGTTTTCATCATACAACGCAAAGTTGTCTATACAAGCTATAGCGTCATCTGCCGTGTCTTTTTCTGTTGAAACAACAAGCTGATTGCCAAATGGTGAAAACACAGCCTTTTCAATCATTGCACCTGACCAATTAAGCCTTACACCGATTTCCTTCGTAATACTTTCAAGCTTAACTTTTGACTTATCAACATCCGCAGATATATACCAAACACTTGCACGCTCATCATCAGTAATCTGTTTTAACTTATCATCATACAGCTTGCTAATCACTGCGTTATTCTTAACACTTTCTTCTTTGGATACAATATCCGCATAAAGTTCTACCTTGAAGTTATCAGGAATATCAGAAACAGCAACATTATATTTTGATGCAGCTTTATATGTGTAGTTATCTTCAAAATATCCGTCGTAACTGTTGTGGTTCCCCCTTCCTGCATATGAACCGTTAATCATACATTCCGTAATCATCTGATTATTAACAGCATCACTGTATATTGCGGCGTCTATACTATCGCCTTCGTAAAATGGCACGCTGTCTGATTTGATGGTATAAAACACATGAATAAAATTATCATCTGCCGCAACGTTGTCAAGAGTTAATGTATATCCATCTTTAGAAAAGCTTTTGCCTATTTCTTCGTTATATTGGACAAGTTTGGTCACATCTGTCATCTCAGCCGCCTTTTCACTTGAAAAGTATGCAATTATACTGTTGATTGCCGTCTGACCTGCGGGCGACATAGCGAAAACCGAAGTTGCAAGTAAAATTGTAATTGCCATGGCTATTACCGTTGTTTTTAGTATTTTACTTTTCATATAAACCTTCCTTTCTCGGAGGTCGGCGTTAAGCTCGGCATTTACTTTATTTTTTATATTATTAGGCTCAATTTTAAGCTCCGAACTTTTTATTCCTGCTCTTCTTAACCTTTTCATTGCCATACCTCCTTTTGTATTAAAGCCTTTTTCAATTTTCCGCGGCCTCGTGCAAGTTTTGTTTTTATCGTTCCTACAGCGATTCCCGTAACCTTAGATATTTTAGATATACGTTCTTCATAATAATAGTATCTGAAAAATATTTCGCTATCGGGTTCACCTAAACTTTTTATGAGATTTATGAGAATTTCACGTTCTTCTTTGACTTCAAACTCTGCGTTTGGATCATTAAAACTGTCCGTTACATTCTCATTAATTTCACTGCACAGAAAAATTTTACGCAGTTTGTTTTTAGCACGATTTCTTGCCGCAGCACCAATATATGTACGAATACAGCCTTTTTTAATGTCAAGGTTTTCAGCGTTTTGCCAAAGTGAAACAAATACATCAGACACAACTTCCTCAATATCCTCTTTGGATAAAACCGCACCAACAGTATTATATACAACCACACTTACATATGGCGTATATAAATCAATCACTTTTTCAAGACTGCCGCGCTTACGCTTTTTTAAGTTAGTTAAAAGTTTTTGTTCGTCATGCAAAACACTGCTCTCCTCTATTTTAAAATTACTGTTTAAAACAACGTTGCTTTCATGTACATTATTATATACACAAAATTTGGTTAAATGGTTTCACTCAAATAATAAACAGCATGAAAATAAAAACAAGCATATCACTGCCATAGTGATATGCTTATTATTTTTATTACTTTTTATTCTTTGCTTTTGCTCTGAGCTGATTATTTAAAATCTTCTTTCTTATTCTCAGGCTTTCGGGTGTAACCTCCAGGATTTCGTCCTCCGCCAAAAATTCAAGACACGCTTCAAGGCTCATCTGAACCGGCGGTACAAGTTTGAGTGCCTCATCACTGCCCGATGCACGCGTGTTGGTAAGCTGCTTCTTTTTGCAGACATTGACGTTCATATCCTCCATTTTGGGGTTAATTCCAACAACCATACCTTCATATACCTTTGTGCCCGGTGATATAAAGAGCGAACCTCTGTCCTGAACCTTAAACAGTCCGTAGCCTACTGCTTCACCTGTTTCAAACGCAATCAGCGATCCTGTATGTCTGCTGTTTATATCGCCCTTAAATGGCTGATATTCATGGAATACCGAATTAAGTATTCCTTCACCTTTGGTATCGGTAAGGAACTCGTTTCTATAACCCAAAAGTCCGCGTGCAGGGATGAGATATTCAAGTCTCATTCTTGCCCCCTGCGGAGCCATTGAGACCATTTCCGCCTTGCGCTGACCGAGTTTGTCCATAACCGCGCCCATTGATTCTTCAGGCACGTCTATAACTACCTTTTCAATAGGCTCACACTTAACTCCGTCGATTTCCTTATACAAAACCTTCGGTGTGCCGACAGAGAATTCATAACCCTCACGACGCATAGTCTCAATCAAAATCGAAATGTGCATTTCGCCTCTGCCTGCCACCTTAAAACTGTCGGTCGTGTCGCCTTCTTCAACTCGGAGTGAAACGTCCTTCAAAAGCTCACGCATTAAACGGTCGCGCAACTGTCTTGACGTGACAAACTTACCCTCCTGTCCGGCAAACGGACTGTCGTTTACAGAAAACGTCATCTCGATAGTTGGTTCGCTTATCTTAACAAACGGCAGGGGAGTAGAATCGTCCTGAGTTGCAATTGTATCTCCTATTGTGATTTCAGGTATACCTGAGAAACAAATAATATCACCGACTTTTGCTGTCTCTACAGGGGTTCTGTTAAGTCCGTCAATCTGATACAGATTAACCATCTTTGCCTTGTACGGGTCATGATTGTTGTGATATTCGCTGACCATAACCTCCTGGTTTTGCTTAACTTCTCCGCGCTCAATACGTCCGATACCTATTCTGCCTACATAGTCGTTATAATCAATAGATGATACAAGCATCTGCAGTGAGCCGGTCTCATCACCCTCAGGCGCTGGAATATAGTCCTTTATCGTTTCAAAAAGAACCTTCAAGTCCTTGCCTTCTTCATACTGCGAAAGCGACGCCGTGCCGGCTCTGCCCGAACAAAACAGAATGGGGCTTTCAAGCTGCTCATCATTTGCCTCAAGATCAATAAGCAGGTCAAGAACCTCATCAGGTATCTCGTCAAGTCTTGCATCAGGTCTGTCAATCTTATTGACAACGATGATAACACGATGGTTCATTTCAAGCGCTTTTTGCAGAACAAAACGTGTCTGGGGCATAGGACCCTCCGCTGCGTCAACCAACAGAATAACGCCGTTAACCATTTTAAGTATACGTTCAACCTCGCCGCTGAAATCAGCATGCCCCGGTGTATCAATTATGTTTATCTTAATACCGTCATAATACACAGATGTGTTCTTGGCAAGAATCGTAATTCCGCGTTCACGTTCCAAATCATTATTATCCATAACGCGTTCTTCAACAACCTGATTTTCTCGGTAGATACCGCCCTGTTTGAGCATTTCATCAACCAATGTTGTCTTACCGTGGTCAACGTGAGCAATAATTGCTATATTTCTTAAATCTTCTCTAACCATAATTCCGCTCCTTCAACTCGTCACAACCTCCGCAAACTATTTGAGTTTGCAAAGCCAAGGGGGATAAAATCCCCCTTAACCCTCTAAAATCGGACATTTATGCAGATTTCAGCAAAGGGAAAGCCTTTGTGTTACTTGGCATATTTTTTATTATAACACGCCTGAATAAAGCTGTAAACCGCAAATATATTCAAAATTCAAGCAAATATTACTGATTTATTAATATATTTTGTTTACACAAGCCAAAGTTCCGCATCTTTATGAGCAGATTTAAACAATTCAAATGCCTGATTTACATCTGCTTTATCCTCAAAAATGCCAAACACCGCGCTGCCGCTGCCGCTCATCAGCGAAACCTTTGCACCGAGTTCTGTCATTTTGGATTTATATATCTCGACTTTCGAACATATCGTTGTTGTTGAATTTTCAAGAATGTTACCCATATTTTTATAAATCTCATTTAAATCACCTTTTCTAATCGCTGAAACAATCGCATCAATATTGAGATTCTTTGGTTTTTGGGTAAAATCCAGATGCTTATACACCCATTTGGTCGAAACACTTTGTTCAGGCTTTGCAATAAGATAATATACTTTAGGCAGCTCCGGCAATGGTGTCAGCACATCGCCTATACCTTCGGCAAGCACACAACCGCCCATTATACAGAACGGAATATCTGCGCCGAGTTTGCCACCTATTTTCATTCTGTTTTCGAGACTCATATCTTTGCCAAGCAGTTCATCAAGTCCGTTTATAACACCCGCGGCGTCCGTGCTTCCGCCTGCCATACCTGCCCCCATCGGGATTTGCTTATCTATGTGAATATCGCAGCCGATATTTTTGATTTCTACCGAATCAAAATATGCTTGTGCCGCACGATATGCGAGGTTAGTATCATCGAGAGGCATATTTTCGCCATACAGAACTATTTTGCCGTCACTCCGCAAATCTATTTTTACTGTATCAAAGATATCTACCTGCTGCATAATCATACGGACATCGTGATAGCCGTTTGGTCTCCTGTTCAAAACATCAATTGCGAGATTTATTTTTGCCCGGCACTGCTTTGTTATTGAGTTGTTCATTGATTTTTCTCCCCAAAATTTCGTATTTCATAAGTCTGCTATTAATCTATCACTATATCTGCAAAATGTCAAATTTAAAATTTATCAAGGCTTTGCCTTTGAATTCAACGCCGAACCCATATTCCGCCATGCCAAGCCGCGGCGGTAAAGTCACCAAAGTCTTGATAAATTTTTATAAAAACCTCAAATTCAAAAATAATGTATAAACTCAAAAATATGGGAAACACTGTTATCGAGGTGATAAAATGAATAATAAAAACGAAAAGCCCGACAGAGGCAGATCAAACAGACGCACCGGCGCTGATAATTACGACCGCCGCACTATCGTAGACCCACCAACAGACAGACATTCACGTCAGGCAGCAGAGGCAGTTTCGGCAAAGAGAAAAGGATTTTACATAATCCTTTTACTGGGGATTACTGCCATCGGTATCTATGCTGTAATAAGTGCATTACTGCCAAACAACACCGCTAAGAAAAACGACAATAAACAATCCGCAAGCGCAGTGTCATCAACTGCTGCACCGTATGCCGAGAGTGTTCCGGCAAACGCCAACGCACTGCCTGTAGACGACAATGAGCCATCACCGACAGCTAAAGTAAGCAGCAAGACTGCGGCAACAATGTCTGACGAACAAACCCCGTCGGGCAGCAGTGAAACTAAAACTCTCGGACAAGCTCCGGTTTCCGGCAAGATAGCCAAAGACTTTTCGGACTCTGACCTGACGTATTCAGAGACAATGAAGGACTGGAGAACTCATGCCGGAGTTGATATAGCTGCAAACATGGACACACCTGTAACGGTGATAAAAGACGGCACGCTCAAAAAGGTATATGAGGACAGCTTGTTCGGCACAACAGTTGTGGTTCACCATGACGATGACGGAACTGACAGTGTATATTCAAACCTGAAAGACGCAACAAGCGAGCCGATAGGAACACCGCTTAAAAAGGGCGATGTAATCGGCAAAATCGGCAAGACCGCCGTATGCGAAATTGAGGATGAACCGCATCTGCACTTTGAAATAAAATTAGACGATACTTTCCTTGATCCAAAACAGTTTGTGAAGTTTGAAGAGGTTGACTATATACCCAAGGCAACGGGTGATGAAGAATCCGCAGCAACTCTCGGTTCAGCAGCCTCTGCCACTCCGTCATCTGCCCAAAGTTCAGCATCAGCGGCTGTCTCAAGTCCGAGCACAGAGCCGTATGATTATGATGACGATGAAGAATCTGAAGAAACAATTTATATTGACTGATTTTAAATAAATCCGTATTACTTTTGAAGTAATACGGATTTATTTATTAAGAAGCTCATATAAAGTTGGTTTAAAGCTGAATTCACGCATCAGCGATTGAGCTTTTTGTTTTGCAGTTTCTCTTTTTTCACGGCTGATATTCTTCTTTACGGCGCGTATAAGCAGATTTTTAGGCGAATGTTCAAAGTCCACAAACTCCAGCATCTGTACAGAATATCCCTCGCTCTCCAAAAGCTTGCCGCGTATTGCATCGGTTGCAAGAGCAGAAAACCGCTCTTTTATTAAGCCATAGTCCGTGATTGCCGCAAAGTTTTCTGTACTTATCTGCGAGTTCAACTCATGCTGACAGCACGGCACAGACAATATCGTTTCAGCTCCCCACTTGACCGCATTATACAGTGCAAAATCTGTCGCGGTGTCGCATGCGTGAAGCGTTATCACCATATCCGGATTAACCTTAGAATCATAGCCGTTAATATCGCCAACTTCAAACCTTAGTCCGCTGTATCCATACTTTTCAGCAAGGCGATTGCATTTTTCAATCACGTCTGTCTTTAGGTCAAGTCCTGTTATATTCGCTGATTTGCCCTTTATCTCTGTTAGATAATAATACAGTATAAACGTCAGATATGACTTTCCGCAGCCAAAATCTATTATATTCAAGGTCTCTGAAACGTTGTTCGGAATCACATCATCAACAATCTCGACAAACCTGTTTATCTGCTTATACTTATCATACATAGCATTGACGATATGACCGTCTTTTGTGAAAATCCCCAAGTCAATAAGCGGCGGAATATTCTCGTTTTCTTTTAAAATATAATTTTTCTTTCTGTTATTGGAATTTGTCACCTTAGGAATATTCTGATTATCGGAAGTCCGCTTTTTTACAAGGCTTTCTTTGCCCTTTTTTGACATTTTTATCATATATGACGCTGATTTGCCCCATGCGTCAAGCTGACGATAGCCACCGTCAGACATTATTTTTTCAGCCGTTGCCATAGCCTCATTCAGCTCAATATTCTCGTGAAACACCTGCTTGTCATTGAATCGTTCAATCTGATATTTTTCCTTACCGCCGATATTTTTGAGTGTCAGTATTATTTTCCTGTACTCAGCGGTTTTGGACTTTGGATTGCTTATTACGGCCTTTGAAATCCTGTCAGCAAATACAGTTTTTATATATTCCATCGCTGTTTTCCTTTCACTGAAAGTACATTTATATCACAAAGCCGCCGTTTGAGCCTATCACCTGACCTGTTATAAAGTTTGCCGCATCGCTTGCAAGAAAAAACGCAAGTTCGGCGATATCCTCAGGTTTGCCTAATCGCATAAGCGGCGTTTCGTCCTGTAGTTCTTTAATCACCTCAGCAGAAAGCGAACCGTTCATATCAGTATCAATTACTCCGGGGGCTATACAATTCACTCGGATATTTGAAGGTCCAAGTTCTTTGGCGAGAGCCTTAGTCAGACCGATAAGCCCTGCTTTTGACGCACTGTATGCTGTCTCGCACGAACTTCCAACCTGCCCCCACATGGATGAAATGTTTATAACACAGCCGCTTTTTTTCACAATCATCGGCTTTATACCATGACGCATTACACGATATGCGCCGCTTAGGTTCACGTTTATTATCTCCTGCCACTCGTCCTCGGTTACGTCTGTGAACAGATTAAATTTTGAAATCCCTGCGTTATTTATTATCACGTCTGCGCCGCCGAACTCACTCTCAATCCTCTCCATCATTGCATTGACTTCATGCGGGATTCTGACATCTGCTTTTATTATGTATGCACCGACAGATTTTTTAAGCAGCTTGGCTTCTGCTTCGGACTTATTATAGTTTACAATCACCCGGTATCCGCCGGCTGCAAAACGTTTGGCAGTCGCCGCGCCGATTCCGCGCGACGCCCCCGTGATCAATACTGTCTTCATTTATATATTAAACTTATCGTGGATTACTCTGACCGCTCTTTCTGCGTTTTCAAGTTTAAGCAGGACAGAAACCTTAATTTCCGATGTAGAAATCATATGGATGTTTATATCGTTGTCATAAAGAGCCTCAAACATTTTTGCGGCAACCCCCGGATTATTAACCATACCTGCGCCGACAATCGAGACCTTTGACAGGTCGTCTCTGTGGTTGACTTCTTTATAGTTCAGACTGCCTTTTAACTCTTCAAGAACTTCAAGAGTCTTTGCCTCGTTTTCACGCGTTACAGTGAAGGCGATATCCTTTGTGCCCTCTCTGCCGACAGACTGAAGTATCATATCCACATTTATGTTCTCCTGGGCCAGCGCCGAGAAGATTCTGAAAGCTATTCCCGGTGTATTTTCAAGACCAACAACCGCTATTCTTGCAACATCGTTATCACGGGTTACTCCTCTGATTAACATTTTTTCCACATTAACTACCTCCTTAACAACGGTGCCGGGCACTCGTTCAAAACTTGATTTAACTTCTAATTTTACATTGTACTTCTTAGCCATCTCAACACTTCGGTTGTGCAGCACGTTTGCGCCAAGACTTGCCAGCTCCAGCATCTCGTCATATGTGATTTCTTCAAGCTTCTTGGCATCGGCACAAATACGCGGATCTGCGGTGTATACTCCGTCAACGTCCGTGTAAATCTCGCATCTCTCTGCGCGGAGTGCGGCGGCAATAGCAACCGCTGATGTATCGCTTCCGCCGCGGCCAAGAGTGGTTATATCATCGTACTTGTCTATACCCTGGAATCCTGCAACAACGATAATCTTATTTCGATCGAGCTCCGCCTGCATACGCTCAGTATTGATTCTGTTAATACGCGCGTTGCCTGACATTGCATTTGTATTAAACCCTGCCTGCCAGCCGGTAAGTGAAATAACCGGACAGCCGAGCTTTTCAATCGCCATAGCAAGCAGAGCAATTGAAATCTGCTCACCACTTGATAGGAGCATATCCATCTCACGCATTGAAGCCTTAGGATTAATCTCATTGGCTTTATCTATAAGGTCATCAGTCGTATCACCCTGCGCCGATACGACTACAATAACCTGATTGCCTTCTTTATAGGTATCGGTAACTCTTTCTGCCACATTCATCACTTTTGCGGCATCGGCAACCGAACTACCTCCGAATTTTTGAACGATAAGTCCCAAAACAAATCCCTCCTGTTTTTGTTTGATTTCTAATTACTTTCTATTACACATGCGCCGTCGTTATCCGGCTTTAATATATGGAGATTCCAGCCTTTAAGCTTACCGGACAATACGCGGCTTATATTACAGCCGAACATCTTGTTGTCCGTCCTGATTATTGCAATAATCGTAGGTCCAGCTCCGCTAAGATAAACGCCGAGCGCGTTATTATCATAGCATAGCCTGAACAAGCTGTCCATATTCGGTATAAGCCGCTTTCGATAGTTCTGATGCAGCTTGTCACCGACTGCTGTGCGAATATTCTCGTACTTGCCTGACATAAGGCTTGCCGTCAGCAATGCGCTGTGACTTGTGTTATACACAGCGTCATTCATTGATACCAGCTTAGGCAGAACGTCTCTTGACTTCTTTGTCTGAAGATAGAAATCAGGAACAAGTGCGGCAAACCGCAAATCCTTCTCACTGAGCTCAGTCTTTACATATCTGACTGCATATTTAGTCTGAACATTAACCGTGAATCCGCCTATCAATGCAGGTGTGACGTTATCAGGATGCCCCTCTATATCCGCTGCGAGTTTTAGCATATCGTTTGTTGAGAGTTTACTGCCCGACAGTTTGTTTGCAGCAACAATTCCGCCGACAATTCCTGCGCTGCTGCTGCCAAGACCACGTGTCACCATTATATTATTCTCAAGCGTCAGTTTAAGCCCCGGCGGAGTATATCCAACCATATCAAATACACGCTTCATGGACTTATATATTAAGTTGTTTTCATTAGCCGGCAAAAACTTTTTTGAGCTGTCAATAATATCTATTTCAAGTCTGCCCGTATTAGTTTCTTCGGCAGTAACATAATTATACAAGCCCAGCGCAATCCCCATACTGTCAAAGCCGGGTCCTATATTGGCAGAAGTCGCCGGAACCTTCACCTTTACCATTTTACTCAGCCACCTTTATTCAGATACCAATCTGATTTTTCCGAGCACGTCATATGCGCCGAGTTCACCGTCAGACGCGAGAAGTTTATCAAACTCATACTCTGTTATTTCAGGTGTAATCAATGCAAATTCGTCCTTATACTTATCACCGCTGAGTGTGATTACGTCATAGCCCTTGTGAGCAAACTTGCTCTTAGCAGCCTCGGAATTTGAACCAGGCTTTGAAAGTCTGACATAAAATCTCGACGGCAGCGTTTTTGAGTCTAAAAGATAACCATCTTTACCTTCGCTCCAGCCGAGACGGATATGCTTATCTTTGTGCTTAACAGTGTCGATAATATCCGAAAGCACTGCGCTTGCGGTAGGCAGTGCGCCTGCGCCTCTGCCATAGAACATAACATCGCCCAGTCCTTCACCTCTGACCATTATACCGTTGAATACATCGTCAATTCCGCCAAGCGGATGATTCTTATCCAATACTGCAGGACATACCATTGCATACACTCCGTTTTCTGCGCGTGATGTGATACCCAAAAGCTTTATTACAGAGCCAAACTTTGATGCGTACTCAACATCTTCAAGTGTGATTTTTGTTATACCCTCGCATGAGATTTCATCGCTATCGACATACTTACCAAAAGCAAGTGACGCCAAAATAGCAGTCTTGCGGCAAGTGTCATGCCCTTCTATATCCGCTGTGGGGTCCTTTTCGGCATAGCCATTTTCCTGCGCGCCTTTAAGCGCCGCTTCAAACGTTGCGCCTTCTTTAATCATCTGTGTCAGAATATAGTTCGTTGTGCCGTTTAATATTCCGTATATATCAGTCAATTCGTTTGCCGCTAAACTTGTATACAGAGGTCTGATAATCGGGATACCGCCGCCAACACTTGCTTCAAACAAATAGTTGACGTTATTATCCTTAGCAATTTTAAGCAGCTCTGTACCGTGCTTTGCAACAAGTTCCTTATTTGAGGTTACAACGCTCTTGCCAGCCTCCAAAAGCTGTTTTGTAAACTGATATGCAGGATTTGTTCCGCCCATAACCTCAGCAACAACCCCAATTTCAGGGTCGTTTAATATATCGTTAAAATCCTTGGTGAAGCACTTATAACGGCTGTCAGGAAAATCTCTCAAATCAAGAATTTTAGAAACTGTAATTTCCTCTCCGCTGCGGCGTTTGATTGATTCGGCATTTGTTGCAACAAGCTCACCGACACCTCCGCCGACAACGCCAAATCCCATTATTCCTATTTTCATATGGTTATTCCTCCCGGGTTTTGTTTTGTCGAAATTTATTTTAGCTATTAAGATTAATCAAACTTATATATAACAATACCTGTTACAAGTTTCGGCCAGAAGAACGTGGATTTTTGCGGCATTTTTTCGTTTGCCAGTGAAATATCTCTTATCTCAGATACCTTTGTCGGGTTGATCAGAAATGCACACTGGAACTCACCGCTGTCAACTCGCTTAACGGCTTCCGCTGCACTTTTGGTATATTCTATATGCTCCTGATTTGCAAGACTTTGCTCGTCTATGCCGAAATACTTTTCAAGTATTAGCTTATGCAGTATTGTTACATCAAGATGCTTGTAAGTATCGCTCTTGCCCTCTATCAAGCCGTCCATCGTATGAACATCTTTTATCTTGAGCAGGTAGTAGTAGTTCTGACCGGTATAGAAAGCAAAACGCTTCTCGTCAACCGTGTTACGGAGCTTTGTTTTTATAATCTCTGCTATGTCGCCCTCAGTGAAGTAAATCTTTGATGCGTTGAAATCATCGGTTAACATCCCTATAGTTAACTGCTCGGAAAAGTTGCTCACATCCTTAATCATTCTGTGAGTCGGGAACACAAACAAACCGCTGTCATCCATTGACACAAGCATCATCATTGTATAGTCATACGGCTGCGTTCCGACGTCGGTTCCGTCCTTCTCGTGGCGCATATTTCTGTAAGTCAGAGCCGTCTCGTATCTGTGATGACCGTCAGCAATAAAAAGCTGCTTGTTTTCAAACCTTTTTGAGATTACATTAATCATAACAGGGTCTTTAACAATCCATATATTTTGGATTACGTTATCCTTTGTAGTGAAGCTGACATCCGGCGCGCCGTCAGAGCATTCTGAAATTATATCTGCAATCGCCTGATCAGGGTCCATATATAATGAATAAATCTGGCTCATATTTGTCGCTGTTGCTTCCATAAGACCAAGTCTGTCGCGCTTTGCCTTTTTGAGAGTTTCCTCATGCGGTATAATAATCTTTTTTGAAAACTCTTCAAGCTGTACAAGCGATATTATACCCTTGAGCGAATGTGAAGGAGACTCGTCAATGTCAAGCTGAAAAATCTGCTCATAAATATAAAATGCAGGTTCATCCTCAAACTTTAAAATTTCTTCTTCTATCCACTTCTTTAAGTATGCAGCACTTCTTATATACTTGTTATTCTCATCATCGTCGCTGTCAAAATCCATTCCGTAATCCAGGCGGATTACATTATACTCATCTTTGTTATAGAGCTCCTGCTGCTCTTCAGCTGAAATTATATCATATGGCGGAGCTGTAACCGATTCTAAATCTTTAAACTTTTCTGTATTATATCTTAATCCTTTAAATGGTACTACTTTTGCCATTTCAATCATCCTTTCGGAATTTGTTATCCATTTTGTCGATTATATTTTAACGGATAGTATTATTATATAAAGATATTCATGTCCAATGTGCATACTTCTTAACCAAAATGGGTATAGAACGCATTAGAATACAATATTCACAGAATATCATATTAAATAATACAACATAATTTTGACCTCGTCAAGGCAATTTTCATTTTTGAGTGTAAATATTTTCCGACAATTTCATGGAATTTTTATATTTTATCTACAAATAATAGTATTGTATAAACAAAAAACAATACTATATGAAAAAGACCTAAGACTATGCGCCTTATCAAACACAATTTTGTTTGGCAAGACCGTACCGGCGCATATGATATGAAAGGAGTTGAAAGTTGTGGGAAAGTTCAGTACAGGTGTATTGTTCGGCGCAATGCTCGGAGTAGGAGTTTTGATGCTTGATAAAAAGAGCGTTAAAAAAGCAAAAAAGATGATGCATCAAATGCACATATAGGTTTTGGGCGGACCCGTTTCTTTTTAAAAAGAAACAGGTCCGCTCAGTTTTCCGATTCTGCAAACATTTTTCTTTACAAAAGTGTAAAAATATGATAAAATAATTTGATAGAGTTTCTACATATAATTATTGTTAATATAACTAATGGAGGTTTTTATATATGAAAGAACAGCTTAGTTCCATTAAGCAAAGCGCGGAAAAAGCGCTCTCAGGCGCGATTGACTTAAATGAGATCGAAAATCTAAGAGTTAAGTTCTTAGGTAAAAAAGGCGACCTTACGAGCGTTATGAAAGGTATGGGCAAGCTCTCGAACGAAGAACGCCCGATCATAGGCAAGCTCGCTAATGAAGTCCGCACATTTATCGAATGTGCGCTTGATGAGAAAAAAGACGCTCTGCTAAAAAAAGCTAAGGCAGCAAAGCTTGAACTCGAAACGGTTGACGTTGGTCTGCCGGGAAAGATTCCGAGTACAGGCAAGCGTCATCCTATGACGACCGTTATTGATGATTTGAACGAAATCTTCATCGGTATGGGATTTACTATTGCAGAAGGTCCTGAAGTTGAGCTTGACTACTATAACTTTGAGGCGCTCAATCTGCCGCCTGACCATCCGGCACGTGATACACAGGATACCTTCTATATAAACGAAAACACTGTGCTGCGCACACAGACATCACCTGTTCAAATCCGTGTAATGGAAAATCAAAAACCGCCGGTTCGTATCATATCACCCGGACGAGTTTACAGAAGCGATGCGGTTGACGCAACACATTCGCCTGTATTCCACCAAATGGAAGGTTTGGTTGTTGACGAGGGCATCACTATGGCAGACTTAAAAGGTACGCTTGAAGTATTTATCAAAAAGCTGTACGGCGAGGATACAAAGGTTCGTTTCAGACCGCACCACTTCCCGTTCACAGAGCCGAGTGCAGAGGTTGATATATCGTGCTTTAACTGCGGCGGCGAAGGCTGCCGTATTTGTAAGGGCGAAGGCTGGATTGAGATTTTGGGCTGCGGCATGGTTCACCCGAAAGTTCTTGAAAACTGCGGCATAGACCCGGACAAGTATTCAGGCTTTGCTTTCGGCATCGGTCTTGAGCGTGTTGCAATGTTCAGATACGGTATTGATGATTTAAGACTGTTTTATGAAAACGACCTCGGATTTTTAAAGCAGTTTTAAAATGAAAAAGGTTATGATAATAGGCTTTGCTGGCGCAGGAAAGTCTACTCTTGCAGAGCAGCTTTCAAAGATAATAGGCTGCCAAGCGATACATATGGACAGCCTGCACTGGCTGCCGAACTGGATTGAAAATACGCCTGAGGAAGAACGCAAGATGCTTGAACCTGTCCTAAAAAAAGACAAATGGGTCATAGACGGCAACTATTCAAAGGTGCTGTATAATAAACGCATGGATATGGCAGACACTATAATATTTTTAGACTTTAACAGGTTTTTGTGCCTGTACAGGGCGGTAAAACGATATTTTATGTATAAAGGCAAAACCCGCCCGGACATGGGAATCGGCTGTGACGAAAAGCTGGACTTTGAGTTTTTAAGCTGGATACTGTATAAAGGCAGAAAACGGAAAATGCGCGCAAAAAAACTCAATAAGCTAAAACAGCTTAAAACAGAACATCCCGAAAAAGACATATATATTTTGAAGAACCCGAAACAGGTTAAGGAGTTTCTGAAACGGAGGATAAACATATGAATTTACCACTTTCATGGCTTAAAGATTACATGAATACAGGCGGCATCTCAAACAAAGAATATGCCGACATGCTCACAATGAGCGGTTCAATCGTAGAGGGTATAGAAAACCCTGCGGATGAGTTTAAAAACGTTGTTGTGGGAAAGATAACAAAGATAGAAAAACATCCCGATGCAGATAAGCTCGTTATTTGTCAGGTAGACGTCGGCGAAGATAAGGACATACAAATTGTAACAGGCGCTCCTAACGTATTTGAAGGCGCGGTCGTACCTGTCGCAAAGCACAAGAGCCTGCTTCCCGGCGGAGTTAAGATTACAAAAGGCAAGCTGCGCGGCGTAGTGAGTATGGGCATGATGTGTTCGACTGACGAACTCGGCATTTCAAAAGAACGCGCAACAGGAATTCTTATTTTGCCCGACGATACTCCGATAGGTGAGGACATCACAAAGGTTCTCGGTCTTGACGAAAGTGTTGCGGAATTTGAGATTACCTCAAACCGCCCCGACTGCATGAGCATAATCGGTCTCGCCCGCGAATCGGCGGCAACATTCAGTCGCGAGTTCAAAATTCCTGAGATTAAGAAAACCGGCAACAGCGAGGATGCAAACGACTATGCAAGCGTTGAGATAACTGATCCGGAACTCTGCCCCAGATATATCGGCAGAGTTGTGAAGAACGTAAAAATCGGTCCTTCACCGAAGTGGATGCAGCACCGCCTGACCGCGTGCGGGCTACGCGCGATTAATAATATCGTTGATATAACAAACTATATCATGCTTGAGTACGGTCAGCCAATGCACGCGTATGACCTTGACAATGTTGAGGGCAAAAAAATTATTGTCCGCGACGCATACGAAAACGAGAAGCTTGAAACTCTGGATGACCAGCCGCATGAACTCAACCCCGGTATGATTACTATTGCTGACGAGAAACGTGCAATCGGCGTCGCCGGAGTAATGGGCGGAGCAAACTCCGAAGTTACCGACAGCACAACGAACATCCTGTTTGAAAGCGCAAACTTCCATCCGGCGCTTGTTCGCCGCGGCGCGAAGGCGCTCGGAATGCGAACCGATGCTTCTGCATTGTTTGAAAAGGGGCTTGACCCGAACAACTGCATGGATGCAATCAACCGCGCCTGCGAACTTATTGAAGAAATGGGCGCAGGCGAAGTAGTCGGCGGATGTATTGATGTTTATCTCAAAAAGAAAGAAAATACAATCCTCGATTTTGAACCCGAAAAGATTAATAAGTTCCTCGGCACTGACATGTCGGATGACGAGATGATTGGCTATCTGACCCGACTTGAATTCAAAGTTGAGAGCGGAAAGATTATTGTTCCGACATTCAGAGGCGATGTTGAGGCAATGGCGGATGTTGCTGAAGAAGTTGCGAGACTTTACGGATACAACAACCTGCCGACAACATTAATGAACAGCCGCGTTATGGCAGGCGGAAAGACGTTTAAGCAAAAGATAGAGAGCAAGATTAAGACCCTTCTTACATCATACGGCTTATATGAAACGATGACATATTCGTTCATTGACCCGAAGGAGTTTGAACAGACCCGCGTAACAATGGGTGAGGCTGTAAAGATTTTGAATCCGCTCGGCGAAGAAAACAGCGTTATGCGTAAGTCAATGCTGTCGTCAATTCTAAAGACAATGAGGGTCAACAGCAACCGCAGAGCAAGCGAGGCAAAAGCATTTGAGATAGGAACGGTATATTTGCCCGAAAAGCCTGTTAAGGACGGCTATCTGCCTGAGGAAAAGCAGATAGTGGCAATCGGAATGTACGGCAGTGATGTTGACTTCTTCTCGATTAAGGGAATAGTTCAGGGACTTCTGCAAGGTCTTGGCATTAAGAACTTCAGCTTTGAGGTTGAAAAAGAGAATCAATCGTATCATCCGGGAAGATGTGCAGCAGTTAGGCTGGGCTCTGATTTACTCGGATATATAGGTCAGGTTCATCCTGAAGTTCTGGAAAACGTAAAAGTACCTCAGACTGTGTACTCGGCAGAACTTGACCTGAATACAATATTAGCACATGCAACATTTGACAGAGAGTATAAGGAACTGCCTAAGTTCCCGGCGTCAAGCCGTGACATAGCGGTTGTAACCGACAAGGCTCTCAGCGTACGCGAGATAGAACGCATTATTGACGACAACCGTACTGACTTCCTTGAAAGCTACAAGCTGTTTGACGTATATGAAGGCGAGCAGGTGGGCGATGGCAAAAAGAGCGTTGCATACTCGATAACCTTCAGAGCAGCCGACAGAACTCTGACAGATGCGGAAATTAATAAAGTAATGGATAAAATCCTTGCAGGACTTAAAGACATAGGAGCAGAACTCAGATAATATATAAAAATTGCCTAATCAGAAAGCAGGTGAAATAATGGAAAACCAAGAAACCATGAAGTTTGAAGTTGAGGCAGAGCGCCCTGACCCACATACAATAATAATATCGGTATATGAAGCACTGTCTGAAAAAGGATACAATCCGATTAACCAGATAGTGGGATATATCCTGTCGGGAGACCCGTCATATATCACATCATATAACGGCGCACGCAGCTTGGTCCGCAAGCTTGAACGCGATGAAATCCTTGAAGAACTCGTTGCTGCATATGTAAAGAAGTAGAAAATAATACTTTCAAAATCAGGCTTGTAATAAGCCTGATTTTGTGTTATTATAATTATAAGAATCGGATTGATAAAGAGGTGCTTATATGCCTGATATTTACAGCATAGACGAAATAAAAACAATAGTCAGCGATGTTGCAAAGCAGTACGGTGTAAAGAAAGCTGCCTTGTTTGGTTCTTATTGTTATGGAACTCCTGACGATCAAAGCGATATTGACTTGCTTATAGATAAAGGAAATATCCGCGGACTTATAATGTTTAATTCCTTCGTGAATTCATTGGAAGAAAAACTCCATAAGCCTGTTGATGTGATAACTTATTCATCCTTGGATGATTCATTAATTAAAAATTCTGTTCATAATGAGGTGATATTATATGAACAGCCGTGACAGTCTTATTTTAAGAAAGATAATTCAATATTCAGATGAAGTCCAGACAACTATTGACAGATTCTCTCTTACCAGAGATACTTTTGCAAAAGACTTTGTAGCTAAAAATGCTATTTCAATGTGTATATTACAAATCGGCGAGCTTGCAGGAAATCTTACGGAAGAATTCAGGACTGCAAACAATAATATACCATGGCGTGAAATAAAAGCTATGCGTAATATTGCGGCTCATAATTATGGAGAAATAGATGTAGAGATTCTCTGGGAAACAGCAATATATGATGTGCCCGATTTAAAAGCATTTTGCAGTAAAATGATTTCTGAATAACAGAAAAGAAAAACGTAGTTTTTCTACACGCTAAAAGGTACGGTTTATCCGTACCTTTTTATATTCCCCAATTTTGTCTTGAAGAGTTAGTTCAGCTCTTTTTTAATTTGACTAATACAGTCTTTGCATAAAACTATATTATTAAATCTATCTAAATTTTCTTTACATCCGCAAACATCGCATCTGATGTCATAGTGTTTAAGAAGAATCTGCTTATCACCATTGTTTTTTAATATTATCATGTCCATAGGTTCGTTTTCTCCGATTTCAAGTTCGTGGCGTACGTCGCGCGGTATAGTAATGCGTCCGAATTTATCGACTCTCTTTAACATGCTTTATTCCTCCTGAAATTAAAAAATGCGTGACCGAAGTCACGCACTAAAAAACGAGACCTCGTCATATGCGCCAGCATTCTTATAGCAATAGGATATAAGTTAACAAAGCCTACGTTTTTTACAAACGCATGCCTATTGCTATTTTGAATACTGGCAAGCCTATTATACAATAAATTAAATAATTTGTAAACATACATTTTGCACAAATCTACCAAAACTTGGTATAAGCACAATAAAATATAAAAAATTCGGGAGACAACAAAAACAAAAAAGATATATATATCTTTTATCACTGAATTGCATATTCTCATAAAATTTAAATTTATACTTCAAAACCCCTGTTTTGCGTTAAGCAAAGCAGGGGTTTCTATACACTAACCGAACTGCATATATTTATGCAGTTTGGTTTTTTTATTAATATCTTGTGACCACAACAGTCAAGTTGTACTTTTGATTCCAGACCACTGTACCCATATGCCATAACTCGTCAATCGAGATAGCTCCGCGTCCGTTTATGTCAAATGTTCTCTCGGCATAAACACCTGGGTCGTCATAACCGTTCTTTAACAAAATCTTTGCCGGCTCCCACTCGCTGAGCATCAGTTTTTCATCTGTCACATATGTCTCCTGCTCACCATAGTTCGGTCCTGCCGTCAAATCCTTATCGACATTATTAATAATCGTCACCGTATCACTCGCCAAGTCATATGAAACATCAAATCCATAATCTCTCAAATCGTCGAGCATTACAACAGCACAATCCTGATATCCGTTTTCAGCATTGCCATAATGTATAAACGTCGGAATCTCCCAATCGTTTATATAACACCTCATGTCTGTCGCAACAATAAAGTCCTTAGGCGTATTATCAATATACGCATCATTATAGGTATCACCTCGTGAAGCAAGAAGCTCCCAGCAATAATCCATCATCTTTATGGTATCTACAAAACGCATGTTTGAGCTGTTTTCGCCCATAACAACCGATATAAGACGTTTGCCGTTTCTGGTCGCGGTACCGGTAAAACAACAGCCGGCAGCAGAAGTCGTACCGGTCTTGAATCCGTCCGCTCCCGAATACTCATAAGCTCCGCCCGGCAGCATTTTGTTTGTCGGATAATATGATGCGCCGTGAAAGTTCAGATATGTGAGAGATGTATAATTAAGCACGTCAGGATATTCGCTTAAAAGTTTGTTCGCAACAACCGCCATACCCCTGGGTGAAATTCTGTTTTGGCTTGACACACCTGTACAATCAACAAAATATCCGTCAACGCCCCAAACACCCAGCCAATAATTCATCTCGGCAACAAAATTTTCCTCACTGCCGCAAATATAATCACCCACAGCCATAACCGCCGCATTAGCCGATACAACACATATCGCCTGTAAAAGTTCGTCAAGACTGTATGATGCGCCGGAATTCAAATATACATTTGAATAACCTGGATTTCTTGAATACGCCGCAAGGGCGCTGCCAATCGGGATTTGTGTATCTTTATCCAGTTCACCGTTTGACATATGACTGTAAATCACATATAGCGCAAGCAGTTTTGTCATGCTTGCAGGAGGAACCGGTGTATCCGCATTATGCACAAACAATGCCTCTCCGGTGTCGGAATCCATAACAAATGCGCCCCTTGCAGATATACTGACCGCAAAACCTGATAATGAACTTAGTATTATTGACGCCGCAATCATCAAGGAAATTACTGCCTTAAATATATTTTTGCGCTTTAATTTGCTTGACGGCTTGTGACATATATTGAAATTCAAAATAATACCTACTCCTTAATCTGTAACTCTTTTGTAACATAATTGTAACATTACAGATTCAAATTATACTACCATTCTTTGGATTTGTCAAGTGAAACGCCTGTACTGCCGAATATTTCAGTAATCTTTGCACACCGCATCAGCGGCTGAGACAAACTTTATTGACGTATAAGATAATTGTGTACTAAATTTCAATTAAACAACACAGAAAGCACCTCTGCCGGGGACATATACAGCAAACCATCGGGGTCACTGATTAAGTCAAAGTTATTAAAGTCCCATCTGAACTGAGAATATTCAGTCAGATATGACGTATCACGCATACAGTATCCGAACTTCTCATACCATTCATTATAATACGCATTCATATACGACCTTGACAGATATACAGCATCGCTGAACTTGTCGCCTGATTCGGAATATGTACCGCAGAGCTGAACCCCCGGAGGACTTGAATGTAAAAGAACCACACTGCCGTCAGCACATCTGCCGATGACTATATACACATGGTTGGATGACGACATTATATCACCCGGCAAAAAATCTTTTACATCTGTGTTTTTGGTAAAGCTGCCAAGACCCATATCGGCAAACATCTTTGCCTGTGTTCCGGCTTTAAACACATAACCGCCGCTGCTGCACTGAATATTTACGGACGTAAGATAGTTGTACATAACCCAACCTACATATCCGCTGCAGTCAAGACCGCATTCGCGGTAATAGAGATAGTTTTTAAAGTCGTATTTTGACGTTTGGCATCTAAAAAACTCCTGCCACTTTGGGCTGACGCCAACAGTCATTGCATCTTTGCCCGCGCCTGTGTTTGTTTCGTTCCAGCCGCCGCCCCACACATACATTGTAGAACCGACAGGCATCAGCGCAGCAGATAAAAAATTTTTAAGCGTTTTTTGTACACATTCCATATTATCAACTCCGAATATAATTTTATCTATATTATATTCTCAGGTGTTTTTAATATGTCATACGATAGAAAAACGTTAATTCTCTATTGCCATAATCTTATCAACGCGTCTTTGGTGCCTACCGCCCTGATGCTCAGACTCAAGGTATGCCTTGACTATCTCTACAGCAAGCCCCGGTCCTGTTATTCTCTCACCCAGGCAAATAATCTGCGCGTTGTTATGCTCTTTTGCCATTTTAGCAGAGAATACATCAGTGACGTGCGCTGCACGAATGCCTTTGACCTTATTTGCCGCAATACTTACACCTATGCCTGTACCGCAGAACAAAATACCTTTGTCACATTCTCCGGCAAGAACTTTCTCGGCAACATCCTTTGCAATATCAGGATAATCCATCGGAACATCTGCTTGTGTTCCGTAATCCTTGTATGCGATATTATTTTCATCAAAATATTCTTTTATTACTTCTTTTAATGCGACGCCGCCGTGGTCGCTTCCAAGTGCTATCATGGTTATTACCTCCCGAATTTTTTATATAATATAATTAATTTAATTATACCATACATCCACATTCTTCGCAACCATAATTTATGTTAACTCAATATCTTCTGCGTTTAAAAATTGCAGCCGCAATAATAGCCGCAGCCACAGCCAAAATACACCCTATCAGTATGGCGTATTCGCGGACTTTTATATCATTCCCGATACTGACCGGATTTTCGCGTTCTTCAAAATTATTGGGGCGTCCGCCTCTTTCAAAACCTTCCGATTCACCGCCGCCCGGCTGACCTCCGCCCATGCCCATGCTGCCCATATCGTTTATTGAAACAGAAGAAGCATCTATCAGTGCGCCCGAATCTTCCGCCTGCCCCTCTGTAGTGGAAGGTATCATTCCATTTAGCTGACCTCTCACACTTTCAGCTCTCAATTCACAGAACTGCTTTAAAGCCTCCGCGCCCTTTGTGAATTCATCAAATGTACAGAACTTTGTCGGGTCCTTCATTACATATTCCGCAATCATGTTATACACGCGGTTATACTCGCTGAGAAAATCTCCGCTTTCAAAATAGTCCTCGATAAAGTCACTGAAAACCTCATGATATTTTTCCATATACTCCGAGTTTTCAAGGAGCTTGCCAATCATAGGACGGTCCTCAAGTGTAGTTCCGGACACCGGCATATCAATCGGATAGTTGACTGACTGTGTGGCTGAATCACCGGAATCCATGCTGTCAGCGTTATCGGCGCCCCTTCTTCCGCCGCCGTGACCGCCGCTGAATGAGCCGAAAGCTAAATTGTAATCCCACGGAATCATTGACATCTTTCCGTCCTTCTCATACAAATAGTAATTGTGCATCATACTTCCGGTATAACTGTCAAAGTTCACAGTGAAGTTATGTGCAGCAAAGTATTTTAGCACCTCATCAACATCTACAACGTCTTGAAGGTTATTTCCCTCATTTAACTGCTTAATCGAATTTATCAGTCTTATTTTATCGGATGTATCAGGATTAAATACCGCATAATCGAATATAGCGGAATAGCTGTCTATATCATCATCCTGATATACAAGCGCAACCGTATTGTCACCCATAGCGCCGAATCCGCCCTTGTCCTCACGGTGTTCCCGTCCATCAAAGGTTTGAGGCGGTTCTTGACCGTCACCGTTTTGCGGCGGTATTTCGGTCATGTCACCTTTGAGTTCTTCTGATGCGTCACCCGGCGGCTTCTGACCGGCTTCGCCTTGCTGAAACCCTTGCCTGTCTGCGCCCTGCGGAGATTCCTGTTCGTCTCTGTCCTGCGGCGGCATTTCAGGCCTGCCGCCTAAGTTCTTACTATCCTTATCCATACCGCCGCCCATTGCCATACTTTCGGGCTTATACAATTCTCCAAAGTCAGAGCCGTAGTTTCGTCTTGCAAACGACTCGTCAATCGCTTCGACCGTAAGGTACAGACCCCAGTCCTGATTATTAACCTTGATATATGAATAACTGCAAAGCGGCGCATCCGCACCTGCCTCGCCCATCATACGATAGCTGAAATAATCCTTCATGTATGTGTTGTCCTGAATGATATTATTTAATGCTATCTTATCAAGACCCATATAATTTTTACCGTCATCATACTTGTCAAATTTTATCTTAAAGCTGTACCGTTCAGAATCCATACTCTCTACATTTGAAAGCGACGTATTTCCCTTTGGTCTGATACCTACGTTTTTGATTGTTGTGCCATCAATGGTTACATCACAGCTTATATATTCCTCAGCTCTTGCATTGTCAAGCATATTCTGCCAATCATCAGAGCTGACGTCTATATTAATACTATGAACATACGATGTGTCAAACAACTTGTCGGCATACCGAAAACTATCATTTGAGCTATCCGCTTTTACAAAAGTTAATCTGCCCGATACAAAAAGACATGTGAACACTATCGCAATAACTGTTATGCAACAGCATAATACCGTAATACTTCTACTCTTTATCATATATTATCAGTCCTTAAATCAGTTCATGTAATCTCCGTTATAACTTACCAACACTGCACTCTGTACGCCCTGCATGTCTGCAAGTATATTAATAAAGTCAGTATTTGCGTCTTTCAGACGTACTTCATAATTTAACTCTATTGCATTCTTTGTAACCGTCTTGCTCTTTATCACCGACTTTTTGGTCTTGTCAGCAAGATATGAACTGATCTTGCTTTCAGCAATGCTTCCGTCACAGCTTATCACAACTATATACGGACTGTCGCTCGACTTTCTGTTGCAGAACACCAATAGTATAATACCGATCAATATACTCCCGAATACAGCAAGCGGAATCATACCGGCTGCCAGAACTATGCCAACCGCAATCGCCCAAAACAAAAACGCTATATCCAGCGGTTCTTTAATTGCCGTTCTGAAACGGACAATAGACAACGCACCAACCATACCGAGCGACAGTACAACGTTACTCGTTACTGCCAGAATCACAAACGCTGAAATCATAGTCAGTGCTATCAGCGTCACGCCAAAGTTAGATGAATATATAACGCCGCCGAAAGTTTTTTTGTATACCAGGAATATAAAAATTCCTATGGCAAACGCAAGAGCCATGGTTATTACCATATCAAAAATCGACACCGACGCTATATTATCCAAAAAATTTGATTTGAAAATGTCATTAAAACTCATTTTTATCTCTCCTATACTTATTCTGATTTTTTATTTCTCATCCGTACACACGGCACGCACCGTATTTTGAAAAGGCACTGCCTCGTCTGTTTTCTGCCTGTATAATGTCCTGAATCACCGACGGAATAAACTCGTCATACTTGACCTCAAGCAGTATTGAGCTTTGAGGTGTTAAAACAGTCGGCGCGTCCTGATTAAAAATATTTTTGCAGCTAAGACCGGTACGCAGATTATAGTCAAACGTAATCCTCACATTGCCGGGCGCATAAACATACGGTTCTCTTGTATAGTCCACAAGCACCTTCGGGCGCAGGAGCTTTGACTTCATCTTCGAATACAGCTCAATAACAAGCCCTCTGCCGCTGTCCTTCATCCATTCAATATCACCGTTTATTATGCGCTCAGTCTCATCACGTGAAATCGGTGCTGAAATCTTGCTGCACAGTCCGTTTATCTTGCTCTTTTTTTCAAGCCTGATAAAGCTGTCATCACCGTTATACAATCGTATGCGGAACTTTTCGCGGTTGTTAACACCCTCAATCTTCTCACGCAGAGCCGAATCGAATATATTATCAAAGTACAGGCTTCGGATTTGGTACTTGCCATTCTCACCGGTATTTGAATCATGTTTTGCCACAGCTTTCAAACGGCTGCTTAATGAAAGATAATCCATATATGAAATAAAAAACTTGTACTCATGCCTGAACTTTCTTTCATCGCAAACAAATTGCATTATATTCACCTCCTGTGTCACAATTAGTTTTAACAATTATTACAATACAAGCCGTTCCTTAAATAAACCTTAAAAAACGGCTTAAATAATGAACCGTTTGTAAATATTTGATTAACAAAAACAGCGTGCGGTTAATCCGCACGCCGTATAAATTCGATTTTTAAAAATTATTAGCCAAGCTCTGCAAAATACTTGATTGTTCTAACCATCTGGCTTGTGTATGAGTTCTCGTTGTCATACCATGAAACAACCTGAACCTCATAAAGACCGTCGCCGATTTCAGCAACCATTGTCTGGGTAGCATCAAACAGTGAACCGTATCTCATGCCAACGATGTCAGATGAAACGATTTCATCTGTGTTATAACCAAACGACTCGTTTGATGCAGCCTTCATAGCAGCATTGATTCCGTCAACAGTAACGTCTGAACCCTTAACAACAGCTGTAAGGATTGTTGTTGAACCTGTAGGTGTCGGAACTCTCTGTGCAGAACCGATAAGTTTGCCGTTAAGCTCAGGAATAACAAGACCAATTGCCTTAGCTGCGCCTGTTGAGTTAGGAACAATGTTAACGGCAGCAGCTCTTGAACGTCTGAGATCGCCCTTTCTCTGAGGACCGTCAAGCGTCATCTGATCGCCTGTGTAAGCGTGGATTGTGCACATAATACCTGACTGGATAGCTGCATATTTGTTAAGAGCGTCAGCCATAGGAGCCAAGCAGTTTGTTGTACATGAAGCAGCTGAAATAATCTTGTCATCAGCCTTAAGTGTATCGTGGTTTACATTGTAAACAACAGTCGGGAGATCGTTTCCTGCCGGAGCTGAAATAACAACCTTCTTAGCACCTGCATTGATGTGAGCCTGTGCCTTATCCTTTGATGTATAGAAACCTGAACACTCAAGTACAACGTCTACATCCAAGTCACCCCAAGGGCAGTTGTTGGCATCCGGGAAAGCATAAATCTTAATTTCCTGACCGTCAACAGTGATTGAATCCTCACCTGCCGTAACCTTGTCAGCAAGCTCATACTTACCCTGTGATGAATCATACTTTAAAAGATGAGCAAGCATTTTTGGGCTTGTCAAGTCGTTGATAGCAACAACATCATAACCCTCTGCGCCGAACATCTGTCTGAATGCAAGACGTCCGATACGTCCAAAACCATTAATAGCAACTTTTACTGACATAATAAAAGTACCTCCTAAAAATATAAAATATTAATTTTTACAATCAATCAGACAAAAATAATACTACTGTATATATTTGCCATACTTTATTATTTTACCTCAAAACATTAAAATATTCAAGTACTTTTTAGATATTTTTTTAACAAAATAAAAAATCAGACAAAATTACCATAATGTACCTGTATTGCTGAACCGCATTTTGACGTATCTGCTGACTGTTTTATTATTCTTTTCTATCTAAAATATCTATCAGTTGCCGAGCTGTAACAATAAACGGTTCTTTCGGAAAATGCTTTATATTACCGGTAACAAGGTAAGCGTTGTCCCTGCGTTTTTCCATTACAACCTCATAAAAAGGTAAGTCTTTCATATCCGGCAAAACCTCACCCGTCGGAGAGGGATTTGCCAATACTCCATAATGGTCGATAGCCGATAACAGATATTCAACCGCTTCTTTTGGGAAACCGAATTTTTCTCTGCTTAAAACCTCTCTGTATTCGTTTATAATCTCCTCGCTGTATACAGGAATAATATCACCCGCTATAAATCTGCCGACAATCTGAACAGTAGCCGCGTTTTCATTTCCTGACAACATCGCGGAAACAAGCACATTCGTATCTATTACCGCATAACAAATCATTTATTGTCCTCCCGGTATCGGGCAAGGCGAATTTCCTCGTTAATATCGTCTAACGTCATATCCTGCAAGCCTTTATCCTTTGCTGAATCCCTAAGCGTCATAAACGCCTGCATAACCTTTACTCTGTTAAATTCCGGTTCGGGTGAAACTATTTCAAACGGAATTTTTCTTTCGCGTACAACCGCGCGCGCAAATACATTGATTGCCGTTGACGCTGTCATACCGAAATCGGAACATAAAACGTCAAATTGTTTTTTTAGGTTCTCGTCCATACGAACGCTGAATGTTGCTTGTGCCATAGTTTGCACCTCCTTTATGAATATTATATCTGATTTTGTGCAAAAAGTCAATATTTTGCACCTGCTGAGTGTTATTTTTTATCCTTCGGATAATTCTTTATAATTTAATTTCTTTTCCTGTATCGTTCAATATAAAGCCGGCTGTAAATGTTGCATTGCAAGCCTTTGCGATATCACACAGCTCTTTTTCAGAAAAATTATCTCTTCGCAGTTTTCCGCTGATATTTGACGGAGTTGTATTAAGCTTTTTAGCCATATCGATTATTTTCATATCTCGTTCTATTAATAAAGTTCTTACTAACTTTGCCATGCTCATAAGACCACCCCTTTATTCTCAAATTATACACTGCACAGTTTAAAAAATCAATAATTTAATTAAAAAATTAACATATAAATGAAATTAACTGTTGACAAAAATAATTTTTAGATGTATAATATGATTATAAACTTAAATAATTCACTTAAAAGCGAAAAAACTTTTTGTTAATTTTTTATGAACAACAAAAAGAATGTAACGGAAAGGGGAAATACTAAAATGTCATTAAAAAGAGATAAACAAATAATTAATTTTCTGAAATGGATTAGATCGTATCCGGGATGGTGGTATTTAATCTGCACACCGGGAGATGAACACATGACAATTTCAATGATGAAAAAACTGATTGAAAATCTTGCAGAAAAAGGGTTCTATGAAATTATTTTTGTATTGTTAATGGTTCACAGAAATGCAGATTTTATGAAGAATGTTCCCGAAATAATTCTGCTTGAAATGATAATTTCAAATTTGAACGGTGAAGTCAAAGGAAAAGAGCAGTTTGTCAGAGACTTAACAGATTTATTAACATAGAAAAGGAAATAATATTTAAAAATTAGCAAGTCAGAATATAGCCTTAAATGATTGGCATATACTACATAAAAAAATACAACAATCGGGAGAACTGCACTTAAATGAAAGCAAAAGACAGAGAAAAGGACAATAGCTGTCCGTGCAAAAGAACAAGCTGTGAGAGGCACGGAGACTGTGCCGCCTGCACAGAGCATCACCACGCATCAAAGAAAATACCTCTAACCACCTGTGAACGTATTAAATCAAAAAAACACTAAAAAACCGGCATGCTGAGAAGCTCTTGCTTTTGCAAGGGCTTCTCACAGACTGTCGACAGGATTATAAAACATCTTATGAAAATTCTTCTATCAACCCGCCGTTTTGCGCTTGACAATATATATTCGTGCGGTGGATGTCGTAAGACATAACCTTAGCGCACGAAGCCAAGTAACCGCATAATGCTTCGACAGCAATTTCAGGCTTTAAGTTGCTCTGTCCTCCGGCTGAAAGAGTTAAGCTAAACTCAGTCCTTATACCGTCTTTTGTCTTTTCATGCCGGTTCTTAGGCAAACTCCAGCTTTTTACAAAGTCCATTAAGTTTACCTGAACTTCGCCCTTCTTCTTAGTCTTTTTGATTATGCTGACCTCGCCCTGACCAAAAAAGTCCCGAAGCTGCTTTTCACAATCAAATTCTTCATCCGTAAACAGCGAAACCCTGTACTCAGCTGATACAATATCATTTGCGCTCTTTACTATATTGTCAACTTTCAGCACAGAAATATCAGGCGGTAGGCTCTTGTCAAGTTTGCTTAAAATCTCTTCATGAGTTATACCGTCCTCAAAATCTATATCAACGAATTCGCACTCGCTTGTCACTCCGATTGAAAGCGGAAGCGAGAACGTAATCTTCTGATGGGGATTGAATCCCTGCGAATACTTAACCGGCAGTTCGGCGCGCATAATAGAACGCGTGAAGCATCTGAGCAAATCAAGATGTGATATGTATTTTGCCATTCCGGTTTTTGAGAATTTAATTCTATGCTTACTCAAAACACACACCTCCTCCAAAACTTGCCGCACCGCATCCGCTGCACTTTTCACGGCAGGACGGCGTTGTTTGTCCGGCATATGCCTTTTTATGCTCCTTTATCAAAAACGACTTAGGTACGCCTATATCCGCGTAATCCCACGGCAGTATCTCATCATATCCTATTCGGCGCAGCGCATAAAACTCAGGATCAATGCCGCAGGTCTTAAACGCTTTAAGCCAACGGTCAAAATCAAAAAAGTCACTCCAGCCGTCAAACTTACATCCCATCTTCTGTGCAGTGATAAGAACCTCGCCGAGACGTCTGTCGCCTTTGGCAAACACCGCCTCAAGCAGACTGATATCGCTGTTGTGCCAGTTATATACTATCTTTTTTGACTTAATATTATCTTTAAGATACCGCGCCTTGTCCTCCATCTCAGAAATCCTGTTTTGCGGCTCCCACTGAAACGGAGTAAACGGCTTTGGCACAAAAAACGATGTGCTTATCGTTATACTTACGCTGCGTCCCTTCCTCTCCTCCGGTGGAATAGAGAAAAAAGCCTCGTCAACAACCTTTTTGCCAAGTTCAGGAATCCCGCGCACATCATCGTATGTTTCTGTCGGCAGACCCAGCATAAAATATAGCTTTATACGATTGTATCCGCCTTTAAACGCGATATTTGCTGTGCGTATCAAGTCCTCCTCAAGCACATTTTTGTTTATGACATCACGCAGCCGCTGCGTTCCTGCTTCCGGCGCAAAGGTCAGTCCGCTCTTTTTTACCTTCTGGACTTTTTCCATCAGCTCCATCGAAAAGTTGTCCACACGCAATGACGGCAGTGACAGGTTTATCTTTTTATCAACCGTTATATCAAGAAGTCTGTCAATAAGAGGCTGGAGCTGAGTATAATCGCTCGTACTGAGCGAAGACAGCGACATTTCCTCATAACCGGTGTTGTGTATAGCGCAGTCAGCGACTCCGACAAGTCTGTCTACGCTTCTCTCACGGACAGGTCTGTAGATATACCCTGCCTGACAGAAACGGCAGCCGCGTATACAGCCGCGGAATACCTCAAGCATTATACGGTCATGTACTGTCTCCATAAACGGAACGATTAAATTTTCAGGAATATATGTATTATCCAAGTCCATTATAATCCGTTTTTTCACTTGCTTAGGCACTCCCGGACGGTTTGGCTCAAAACGTTTTATTGTTCCGTCAGCATTATACTCAACATCATAAAACTTCGGAACATACACGCCGCCAAGCGCAACTATTTCTTCAAGAAACGCATCACGATCTCTGCCGCTGCTTCGCCAAGTTTTATAAACATCCATTATTTCATTATTAACTTCCTCGCCCTCGCCGAGAATAAAGAAGTCAACCAAGTCCGAGAGCGGTTCTGCATGATACGCGCACGGTCCGCCGCAGCACACAAACGGGTCGTCCATACCCCTATCCTTTGTACGCAGCGGAATTCCTGCCAGGTCAAGCATGTTAACAACATTTGAATAGCTCATTTCGTATTGAAGTGTGAATCCTACAATGTCAAACTCTCTGACCGGAATATAGCTCTCCATTGACAAAAGCGGAATATTATTACCGCGCATCTCCTGCTCCATATCATCCCACGGCGCAAACACACGCTCGCACACTATATCCTCACGCTCATTGAGCATATGATACAGAATCTTCATGCCAAGGTGTGACATACCAACCTCATACACGTCAGGAAAGCAAAACGCAAAACTCATCATATCAGGGTCTTTGTCCCAATCCTTATGTACACTGCCGAACTCGTTTCCTATATATCTCGCAGGCTTTTGTACACGCTTCAAACAACCTTCATACGCACGACGATATGACTTTCTCTCCACAAAAGCACCTCCTTTTATAAAAATAAGGGCTGTGTGATTTTAGCATACACAGTCCTTGTTTTGTTATTCAATAATATCCACAACTACTTTTTTATTCTGGAAGCTTCCCGCACTCTTCATAACAGTACGGATAGCTTTGGCAATCCTGCCCTGCTTACCTATTACCTTGCCCATATCATCAGGGGCAACATGAAGCTTGAACACAGTGAGATTTTCCTTTTCAACAACCTCAACCTGTACTCCGTCAGGATCTGACACCATTGATTTTGCTATAAACTCAAGCAACTCTTTCATATTTCATCCTCCGTATGCCGGGGATTCAGGCGTTTAGCCAATAATTCCCTTGTTCTTCAAAAGTCTCTTTACTGTATCTGTCGGCTGTGCACCGTTGCCAATCCACTTTTTAACCTTATCTGCATCAAACTCAACTGCAGCCGGTTCAACCATAGGATTGTATGTTCCTACCTGCTCAATGAATCTTCCGTCTCTCGGAAATCTTGAATCAGCCACTACTACACGATAGAAAGGAGCTTTCTTTGCGCCCATTCTCTTTAAACGAATCTTTACTGCCATTTTTAAATCCTCCAATTTAATTTAAATATTGATTTATTATAAGTTGAATTTTTTTCTAAAACATTTTAGTTAAAACGGAAATCCGCCTTTGCCCATTCCACCCATCATGCCGCCAAAAGCACCTTTTTTCATCTTCTTACTCATCGCCTTTGCGCTGCCTCCGGATAACTGCTTCATCATCTTCTGCATCTGGTCAAACTGTTTCAGAAGCGCGTTAACCTCAACAATTGACGTTCCGCTGCCCTTTGCGATACGTTCCTTACGCGACGGAGTGAGCTTATCTTTAAGGTTGCGCTCACCCGGCGTCATTGAAGTAATAATCGCCTCAATATGCGACATCTTCTTCTCGTCAACGTCAACGTTTTTTAGCGCATTTGCATTAACTCCGGGAATCATACCGAGAACGTTCTGGATAGGACCCATGTTCTTCATCTGCTCCATTTGGTCAAGGAAGTCAGTGAATGTAAACCTTTGGGTTCTCAGCTTCTTTTCAAGCTCTTCTGCCTTCTTCATGTCCAGCGCCTGCTCTGCCTTTTCAATAAGACTAAGCATATCACCCATACCGAGAATTCTTGACGCCATACGGTCAGGGTGGAACTGTTCCAAATCGGTAAGTTTTTCACCCATACCGCAGTACTTAATCGGCTTGTGCGTCACAGCCCTTACAGACAATGCCGCACCACCGCGGGTATCACCGTCAAGCTTTGTCAGAACTACGCCTGATATTTCAAGCTCCTGATTGAACTTATCAGCGACATTAACCGCGTCCTGACCGGTCATTGCGTCAACAACAAGCAATATTTCTGTCGGGTCAACCTCTGCCGTGATTTCTTTAAGCTCATCCATGAGCTGTTCATCTATATGCAAACGACCTGCTGTATCAATAATAAACACATCGCTTGAATGATTAAGAGCATGTTCAAGTCCGCGTTTTGCAATCCCGACTGCATCAGTCACGCCTTCTTCAGCATAGACAGGCAGGTCAAGCTGACCTCCTACAACCTGAAGCTGCTTAACTGCCGCAGGACGATACACATCACATGCACAAAGCAACGGACGCTTGCCCTGCTTTTTCAGCAGTCCGCCGAGTTTTGCGGCGGTTGTGGTCTTACCTGCACCCTGCAAGCCTGCCATCATAATAACCGTCGGCGGTTTAGATGAAGTATTCAGCTTCTCTGCCTGACCGCCCATGAGCTCAACAAGTTCTTCATTAACTATCTTTATAACCTGCTGTGCCGGGGTCAGTGATTCCATAACCTCAGCGCCGCCTGCACGTTCTGAAACCTGCTTAACAAAATCTTTTACGACTTTAAAGTTAACATCTGCTTCAAGCAGTGCCAGCTTAACCTCGCGCATTGCAGCTTTAAGGTCTTTTTCTGAAACCTTGCCTTTGCCGCGAAGTTTTTTGAACGTATTTTGAAGTTTCTCGGATAAACTTTCAAATGCCATATAAACACCTCAATTTGTGTTACTCAACTTCAATTTCATTTATGTCATGTATTATCACAAGTATCTGATTTATCTTGCGTTTTATATCATCGGAAAGCGTTTTTATATTTGGTGATGCTTCAATTTCACGAATAATATCGTCCACATCCGCGAGCTTATCTTTTATATTAAGAAACCTGACCGCAAGACCAAGCCTATCCTCAATATCAAACAATGTTTTCTCTGCGCGAACAATATTGTCTCTGACCCCTTGCCTGGTAATACCAAGATGCTCACTGATTTCTGCAAGCGACAAGTCCTCGTTATAATATAAGTCAACACACTCGTTCTGTCTCGGTGTCAGCACATTTCTGTAAAAGTCAAACAACAAAGCAACCTTAACGTTCTTATCCATAATACCACTGTCCGATTTCTGTTTTATACTTATTTTGCTTATAAATGTAAAGGCGTACCGCTTTACAACTCTGATATTTTACAATATTTTAATAAATCTGTCAAGAGGTATTAACAAAAAAATTCAACAAATATAAAAACATTGTCACTCTTGTAATGCAACATGTCAGCCATATTTTCTAAAATATCCATAAAAATTCACTCATGTTTTTTGTATTTGACCCCGTGCTAAGAATGTTGTATAATAGATTTACAGCATCCTCCTTGATGTTGAAAGTGAACGCCCGCACATTCTTGACGAAATGGCGAGCGTTCTTTTGTTTTTAAGTTTTTTTCATAATCTTAGACTGACGGCAATCGAACTCCGCAGCCTAAAGAAACGGGTATTGGTAATAATTCCCTACTAGGCATATATTACATCGGTTATCGACATATTTTTAATTCGCTTTGACGGAGCATACACCGCGGCAATACACGATAATACAACTATCACAAAAACTGTTAACATCAGCTCTATCGGAATATGCCATATGCCACCAAGTTGAATATCAATAATTGTATAATTCCTTTCACCTGTCAGTTTTTCAAAAAGCGCTTCTGAGCAAATCAGAGTTTCTTTGCCGTCCTTTCGCTCAAACGGCAACTGTACCATAAATTCCACAACAGTCAGTTCACTTAAACTTGTTTGAATTTCATCACCCTCATTGTTTAATTCATATATTTCTTTATTATATTAGCAGCGACAATCGACTTGCTCTCGCGTCTATCCATCGCCTGCTTTTCTATATGTCTGTGAGCCTCCTGCTCGGTCATACCCGTTTTTTCAATAAGCGTACATTTGGCTCTTGATACCAGCCGCAGTTCCTCATACTTATTTTCATACTTTATGTTTATACTCATCAGTTTTTTCATTCTGTCTCTGAATGCCAGAGATAATCTAACCGCACCAAGCAAACTTTTCTGCTGAAGAGGTTTTGATATTACAATAACGCCTTCACCTTCTACTTTTGACGCTATTAAATCCACAATATCACTTTTGGCAATCAGCACAACCGATGCAGTCGTGTTTTGAACAAAATCGACAGCAATGTCAAATCCCTGACTGTCCTTTAGCGGTGAGTTAATTATAATCAAATCGTATATTGTTCTTAAAATTACACGCTTACTCTCCATACCGCCCGAAGCAAAATCTATGTTATTCCATCCGTAGTGTTTTAATATATGCGCTAAAGTATCCGCACTCTTTTCAGAAGCAGAAACAATGAGAATTTTATCCTCCACCGACTCACCTCCAACGGTTAATTTCACTCAGAAAACGCCTATATGCGTTATTCTTATACGCCAGAATGCAATCACATAGAACCGAAATATAGTTCCGTCTCATAGTCCTCCTTGTCCTCTGCCTTAACGTATCCATCGTATTCTTCTTTCTTTTGTTCGATGTAGGTGCTTAGAATATTCTCGGGCAGAACCTCCTTCAAGAACTCACTGCGCTTTGCATAATTCACAGCAACCTCAAGATTTTCAGGCAGGCGTACCAATCCATCAATATCAGACTTGTACGTTACATTAATCGGCTCGCAGAGTTCAAGGCCGTCACGAATCCCCTCCATGCCGGCGCTTAATACCAGTGCATATACCAAATACGGATTTGCGCTTCCGTCAGGCGAGCGCAGCTCCATTCTTCCCTCGCCGCGTAGATTTTTAGGAATTCTGATAAGCTGCTGTCTGTTTTGCAGCGACCATGTTGCATACAGCGGAGCCTCAAACTGTCCGAATCTGCCATATGAGTTGGTGGTTGGATTTAAGAATAAGCTAATATCATTGATACGTCTCAAAACACCGGCTATAAAGCTCCTTCCCGTCTCGTTCTCACCACTCAGCAAACTGCTGCGTCCGCTTTCGCCCTCATACAGACATACATTGACATGGAAGCCGTTGCCGCTCTGATTTGACAGCGGCTTTGGCATGAACGATGCAAAAAGACCGTTCATGTCGGCAATGGTTTTTACCATGTTCTTAAACGTCATCAGATGGTCTGCGGCTTCAATAGCCGTGCTGTGTCGGAATATAATCTCGTGCTGACCAGGACCCTCGTCATGATGTGATGATTCAGGCTGAATCCCCATTTCTTCAAGAGTCAGGCAAATTTCACGTCTGATATTTTCACCTCTGTCAGCAGGAGCCACATCGTAATACGCTCCCATATCGTGCGGCTTTTTTGTTGGGAACCCGTATTCATCAAGCTCAAACAGATAAAACGTACTCTCTGCACCTATGTCACAAGTATAACCCATTTCGCTTAGCTTGCCTACAGTGCTTTTAAGGATATGTCTTGAATCACCCTCAAATGGTCTGCCATCAGGATAGCAAATATCGCAGAATATACGAAGAACCCTCGAATGCTGCGGACGCCACGGCAGGATTTCAGCCGTAGTCGGGTCTGGTTTGAGCAAAAGGTCACTCTCACCTATGTTCATAAACCCTTTAATTTCAGACACGTCAAAGGTGATGCCGAACTCCAAAGCCTGAGGCAGCTGAGACGCAATAATTGATATATTTTTCATACTTCCGAATATGTCAAAAAACACCAGACGAATAAATTTTACGTCATTTTCTTCAACATATTCCATAATATCTTCCAATGAAAAAAGCATAGCTAATCCCCCTGTCGGATTTGTATTATATAACCTAATATTAGAAATATAATAGCACAATCGCTTAGAACTTGTCAAATAATACATATGATAATAATACAGTAAAAAATAAAATAGTTGACAAAAATAAATAATATGTATATAATAAAAACAGAAAGAGGAACTGTTTTACGGTTATCCTCAAAAATTAAAACAGTATAATATAGCTGCCCAAGTTTTGAAGAAGCCGGGTGGCTATATCACTTTTTCCGTGAAAATCACAAGAAGTATATAGAGTGACATTCCTGCCAAAGCAAAGATTTTATCCAGTGTTTCAAAATTGGAACCTCACTTGAACCATCATGCGGTGGTGAAAAAAACAATCCACATCATCTAAACAATTATACCATAATTCTTGGAGAGGAACTCTAAAAACTACTATTTTTATTATACGAAGGTGAAATAATGGGCAGTATAATCAAAAAAGTCATCGGCTGTGCTATTGCATTAATGATTACCATTGGCAGTGTTCCCGTTGGACTGCTCTATTTCACTACGCCTATTGTCGCTGAGGGTCAGTTTGTTAAACTTAGTCCTATCAACGACACTTTTGTGTACAGTGAAGCGAAGAACAAGAGCCGCGCAAGGCTTGATGATGAATATGACCTTGTCGGCAACTACTGGAATACATATTTTAAGTTCGATTTGTCGGCTCTCGGCAATGCAAAAAAAGCCGACATAGGACGTGCAAAACTGCGTATGGTTGTGGTTCAGAACGGAACCAACCCAAATGGCGATACTGATTGCTCATTCAACGTCAGCTATTTGGATAATAACAACTGGAACGAAAACATGAGCTGGTCAGGAAAGCCAAGAGGTGAAGAACAATACCTCTGCACGGCGGTCAGCAAAGAACCGGGTTCTGTTCTGGAAATAGACATCACTGAGTTCATGAAAAAGGCCGTCAGCTTTGATAATAGAATAATAACACTTAAACTCAGCCCGAGTATAAGCTGCAATGCCCCGGCGAAAATTGCATCGGTCAATGTAGATGACCCAACGCTCAGACCATGCCTCAAAGTTGCACTGAGCAACGCCGATGACCCTGACCTGGAAATACTGAACAAGTCGTATCTTGATACATGCACATATGTATCAGCCTCCGCGCCTGATACAAGCGGTGCAGAACTGCTTGCGCGCAACAACGGATATATGGCAGTTGACAACGGCTCTGCCGCATACCTAAAGTTCAATCTTGAACCGAGAAATATATTGGGTACGGTAAGCGATGCAAGAGTGTATTTCAGGTCTGCTGTCAAATCGGCTAATACTAAAATTGATTTCTATTATCTGAATAACAATGACTGGAGCGCAGATAATATATCATACAACAACCGACCGCAAGGCGAAACGAAACTAATCCGAAGCTATAACGGAATTGGTATAAACGGTGAGTTTAATATAGACGTGACCGATATTATATATAACCTTATACGCAGCGGTGAATATACAGCGAGTTTTATTATTGATGGAACAGGTACTGACCCGGCATCAACTGATTCGGCTGCTCTGTATTCTGACATAAGTCCCAAAAATGCACCAAGCCTTGCTGTAGCAGTAACAGATAATACTGAAGAAACTGCTTTAATGGAGGCTATTCAGAATATTCTCGGTCAAAATAGCTCGGCAGATAACATAACCTACGATTTGCCCGGCACATATACTGCCGAAAACGGAATAAAAGTCGGTATAAGATGGATTATTGACGAAGAATTTTCGTTTTCGGATATTTTAAGACTCAGCAAAAGTGTGATTTCGCAGTCAGGAAAGATTAACCGTCCGAAACATCTTGAGACCTCAAAGACAGTTCGCGTGAAGGCTGTGCTGACCGCAGGAGGCAAGACAAAAGAACGTTTCATGACGCTAACTGTCAGACCCGAATTCGGTCTGCCTAACCGTCTTGACCCGCTTAGGAGCGGACTTGAATGATTATCTATTTGTAAAGAGAGTGATAACTTGGATTTAAGATTAAATAATAAGACAAAAGGCATACTTTGCATAATAACATCTGCGTTCTGCTTTGCATGTATGAACACATTTGTTCGTATGGCAGGTGACTTGCCGTCTATACAAAAGAGCTTTTTCAGGAACTTTGTAGCAGTAATATTCGCCGCGGCTATGCTTATGCGGACAGAGGAAAAGTTCAGGTTTGACAAAAAGAATCTGCCGTATTTGCTAATTCGTGCGTTTTTTGGTACAGTCGGAATACTCGGAAACTTTTACGCAATTGACCGGCTTGTGCTTGCTGACGCGTCAATGCTTAATAAGCTGTCGCCGTTTTTTGCGATTATATTTTCATATTTTATATTAAAAGAAAAGGTAAGCCTTATACAAGCCGCCGCAGTAGTTATCGCATTTATCGGCGCACTGTTTATTATAAAGCCCACTGGTGTAACATTCAATACTGCCTCACTTGCCGGAGTTATGGGTGGAATGGGTGCAGGTATAGCGTACACTATGGTCAGAGTTCTGAGCAAAAGAGGCGAGCGCGGAGCGTTTATAGTGTTTTTCTTCTCAGCATTCTCGTGCATTACAACACTGCCGTTTCTGATTTTTGATTTTCACCCGATGCAGTGGTGGCAAATACTAAGCCTTTTGGGCGCAGGTCTTGCCGCAACAGGCGGACAGTTCGCAATAACAGCCGCGTATTCGTTTGCACCGGCAAAAGAGATTTCTGTGTTTGACTATACGCAAATCATATTTGTCGCACTGCTCGGCTTCACATTCTTTGCAGAAATCCCCGACGCATACAGCATTTTGGGATATTTTATCATAACCCTTGTATCAGTAGGCATGTTTTTTGTGAATAAGAAAAGTTAGTTTGCAAAAAAATACTTAAATCTATCAATCCATAATTTAACTATGACGAGCAATTCTCGTTTATGTTATGCGCTTTTTGTCAAATACACAATAGGGCGGATATAATCCGCCCGCTTATTTTTTGATTATGCCAATCCGGGACAGGCTTGCACCTTCTGCCAGAGCATAATGTTCAGCAGTGAACACAAAATTCTTCTGTCTGTAA